>DATNKA010000757.1:0-2677 GCA_035603655.1 Candidatus Acidiferrales bacterium
AGGTTAAACAATTCGACTGATCCGCATGATGCCTGGCGGCGAAGGATGCGCCGTGGCAGGCGAGACACTTGCTTCGATAGTATGCGGCACTCTCAGCGGGCGCCGGGGATTGGTGCGGGTCGTGACAGCTTGTGCATGACATGGCATCGCCTGACTTCTTTTTGCACTGGCTCTGCGCTAGCCCTTCCACTTGACTGACAGCACCGAGGTTGGACGCTTGAGAATCAGTCAGCACAAAATATCGGACGTAGTCTGTGAGTTCTTCCCCTGGGCGGAATTCATAGACGTGGCGCCCCGAGCGCTCGATCGCCACCTTGCCTTCGAGATGGCACTGCATACAAACCTCGTCGCGTCGAGCCGGAGATAACTTGGCCGGATTGATAATTTCTCCGCCATTCGAGTGCAGGGTCCCGGGTCCATGGCATCGCTCGCAAGACACGCCGTCGTGAAGGAAAGGCGGGGTCGGATAGCGGTTGTCCGTGTCTTTCGCCGGAGCCTGCATTTCGCTCACATGGCAGTTCAAGCAGCTCGTGTAGGCGGGAAGATTCAGCGGCATCTCATGCGCATTCTGGTAGGCGGGAGCCATATCCCACACCTGTTTGTTTCCATACCAGTTCACGGGGGACTCGAAGAGGAAGCTATCAGTCTCAAACAGATAGCTTCGGCCGCGGCGTCCCGAGCCAATGTAGTAGAGCAAGTCGCGCTTTCCTTGAACTTCAGGATCACCCGGACGGTCAAAGCGCAGCCAGGCGCGCCCATTTTCTCCGTAGATGCGGTAGTGAATGCCCGATTCTTTGTGCGTGAATTCTGCCGGGGTCAGGGCATCGAGCGCGGGACCGCTGGCGTGGGCCATGGAAGTCTTCTGGTAAGACTCGTAGATCGCGGAATGGCAGCGAGCGCAGGCCTGGTTGCCGACATAACCGTTTCGGTCGATAACTTTGGATGGAGTCGCTGGGCTTTGCGCGTGTTCCATGTTCTGCGCGGTGGATCCGGACACGAACAGCACAACCAGGAACAGAAATCCCGCCGCTGTCCCGCCCTTGCCGAATAATTTCGAGAAAATCACCCGTCCTCTGTCCCACCAATTCCGGTCCTTATTGTATGCGAGAAAAAAGGGAGTCCCGAAGGACTCCCTCTTAGATAAATAGTTCCGCCTTAGAAGATGAACTTCAGCGCAAACTCAAGCTGACGCATACCGGTAGCGGAGCCGGGAGAAGCGTCATGCTCAATGTCTGTAATCACGCCGTTGCCCGGACAATCGATACAGGTTCCGCCGTTCTGGTTGTTGTTGAAGCCAAGCACAGGGTGATTGAACACATTGAATGCATCCATGCGGAACTGGAGCTTTAGCCGTTCTATCACAGAGAAGTTCTTCAAAATCGAGGCATCCGCATAAAATACCCTTGGCCCTCGATAACTGAAGACTCCGATGTTGCCTAACTTGCCGTTCCCGGGGTCGGTAAACGGTCCCGTGAGCGCGGTAAGGGGCGTGAAGAATTGTACGTAGGGAGGAGCGCCCGATGGGTGCTGAAGCGATCCAGCGCCTAAGGGGAATGAACCCGAGCCCTTATCGGGCCGGCAGACTCCTACATCTTCCTCGCCGCCGCACTCGTTCGTACTCGGTGTCCAGGGCAGGCCGCTCCCCCACGTGGTTGTTCCGGTGATCTGCCAGCCTCCGATGATCAAATCCTCGGCCCGGCCTGAATTGCCGGCGAACGGTTTTCCCTTTCCGAATGGCAACTCGTAAACCACGTTATTTACCCAGACGTGATCTCGGACCTGATCATCCGGTCCGTAGGCTACTTTCGGGTCGTCCGGATAGTAGGTGCTGTCGTACTTGTATGCATGGGCAAATGTGTAATGCGAGAGGAATTGCAGGCCGTGCGAGAAGCGCTTTTCCACTTTGACTTGGAACGCGTCGTATTTGCTGCTTGCATCGTTACCCAAGTAGTTGCCCTGGTCAGTCGAGCAGCATTGCAAGACGCCCGGGACAAGCCTTGGGGCCGGACCGGGAGCAGGCAAATCTGCCTGTATGTTCGTCGGATCAGAGTAACCAGCGTAAGTGAAGTTGTTGTAGTAGGGCCGACGGTACAACTGCGGCGTCTTAGCGCTGCATTGTGGGTTAGCGCAATATCCAACCATGGAAGGATTGTTAACGTTGTAGGTTGGCCCGTCGCCAGCAAAGATATGCGTACCCTTGTTGCCAACGTAAGCCACCTCGACCGTGGTCGTGCTGTTAAGCTGACGCTGCGCCGTAGCATTCCAGGCGTCGAGAGTTGGCAGGCGCTGGGTGGTTGGGCGAATATGCGGTTGCACGCAGAGTTGCGTGTTTTGTCCCGCCGCGTTGAAAACTGGATTTTGATAGCAGTTTGGTCCGGATACCGGGAACAATCCATTCGCTGGAATTGCCGGGAAATTAAAGATTGGAGGTCCCTGCGCCAGGGTAAACGCAGGCACTTCTTGACTTGCGCCTTGAGCTAGTTGGGCTGCAAGCACCGGCAGGGTCTGGGTGACCGTGTGCCCGAAGTTCGACCCAAAAACTCCCATGTCGAAGCTGCGTCCATAGCCCAGGCGAACGACGGTTTTGGGGTTGACTTGGTATGCCACGCCGAATCGAGGGGCAAATGCATCCCACGCGTTGTTTATATTGCCGTTCAGTCCGAAACCGCCTACACCC
>DATNKA010000758.1:0-4621 GCA_035603655.1 Candidatus Acidiferrales bacterium
GGATTGTTCACTTCACTGACGGTGTAAGGTTTGCCGGCAACCGCCGTGCGGGACAACTCAACAACAGTGGAATTGTATGGGTCATTCACCATGGGCGCTTTGATTTTGTTTTCCCAGTCGTGCTGCCAGTAGGTATGGCCATCGGTGGTGTCGAACGATGAAGTAGCCAGCAGCAAGGGATATCCGCTGCTGGTATGGCCGTGATCGGCAGTGCTCATGATCAGCGACTTCACACCGAGAGTCTTCGTCAGATAGTCGCGCATGTCTTCCCAGTAGCCGCGCTGGGTGTCGAGGAAGAACCGCGATTCGGCATAGAATCGATCGTCTGGCGCTGCCGCAATCTGGTTCCTGCCCTGCAAAAGAGGGACTGCGTCGTCCCCAGCGACTCCGGCGATTTCTCTCAGCTTCTTCAGATCTTCGGCGTCAAGGTTCTTTTTGAGCCAGGCGTTGTAGAGATCGGCAAGTTCATGGTCATAGAATGGCGTGGGACCATTCGCGCCGACCCACAGCGCATTCTCGTTGTTGATTTCGACCATGGCAACGGCTGGATCGTTGCGATATTCCAATTTTGTATAGGGATTGTAATGAGCTAGCAGTTGCTTGGCATACTCATTCTGCAGTTCGATGATCCGGGGGTCGTAAAGGCTAATTGCTTTCGCACCCTCGCGGATTTTCTGATAGTCCCGCACTCCGTCGCCCGGCTTGAATGGGCGTCCCACCAGAAGGTTGAAATTAAGATAAATTCCCCGCTTCTCCAGTTCGGCGATGAAGAAGTCTTCGCGATCGAATGCATCCAGGTCGAGAGCGCGGGTATCATCGCGTTTTCCGTCAATGAGCCCCCGTGGCGTCGGCAGATCGAGAAATTGAAACCGCACGCAATTTACCCCGAACCGGGCCAGCGTCGACGCCCAGAGCGAGGCGTCCTCTTTGGACGGAACCATCACCGAACCCTTGCTCCAGTCCGTGATATTCACTCCCCAGAAACGGATGCGCTTTCCGTCTCCGGTCACAAGGTGCGCGCCCTGGGCGCGAACGAAGCCATGTTTCCCCGCAGGCGCTTCGAGAAGGAACGAGACATCCACCGGCGAGCGTGCAAGCAATGCTTTGCGATGGTCAATCGTAAACGGCTGCAGTGCGGCGTTCGTTTGTGCCAGCATTCCAGATGCGAAGAGCAACGGCCATACCCCGAACAGATAGACATGAAGACGACGATTCCTCATGACAACATCCTTTTTCTCCCACCCCGGAAGGCTGACATTAGTTGGCGGACCAATCGCCATCCGGTGAAGCGAAATCGGCAACAGCGCTGGAGTCTTGCCGTCACGGCAGCAGGGCGTTTCGGCTGGTTCAAACTCCATCCTCTCCACTCGCGTCAGGTCTGGACTGACGAGGGCAACCTGCCATTTGCCATCTCGGCCAATGAGGGGTTTCCGCGGACTCGATCCACGCTGCACCAAGGTCTCGCAGCATTCCTTCACGCTGGTTACCCCGAGACCGATGTGATTGACGTTCCCCCGTCGCGCCGGGTCCGGATTGTGGACGTTCAGCAATACTCCAACCCATCGTGCCCTTCGGGTACGCGCATGTTTACCCAGTCGGTATCTTCGTCCTTCATGCCGCTGTGCCAGGAAACCTGAAAGCCGAGAATGTCCTGGAAAAGATGATTCTGAGAAGAGAGGTCGTTCACGATGTCGCCAACGTTGACCATGTGTTTCACCACGCGCTTGTCCGGGCCGACAGTTATTACCGTCCTGTTTTGGCGCCCCTGCGGCGAATTGGGCACCCTTCACCACATGTCCCTCGGGGACTGCGATGTGACACTGCGGACCCCGTCCCCTGCGGTCTTCACTTTGTCAGGCACAGTTACGCCGTGACCGGCCAGGTACGACTGGAGTAGTTCTGCATTGGTAGTTTCGAAGGCAACGGAGATGAGACGATTCGGGTTCTGGTCGGCGAGTCCGGGAAGGACCTCAATATTCTGGCGCTGATTCACCTCAACTGAAACCGTCATCGGGTCGGCGTCGACGGGTTGCTTCACTCGAGGGAAGGACGTCGTGAAGATCGGTCGCACACGCATGCAGGACGCCACCCCGATCACTCTCGGCGAGAAATGGTCAGGATACATGGGCAGGCTTAGCCACAACCTTGAGCGTATAGAAGATGCACTGCAAGGTAAATATCGCCTCGCGCTTGGCGGAACAGCAGTGGGAACGGGCATCAATGCAGCACCGGGTTTCGGCGAGGCGGCCGCTGCAGAGATTTCAAAGCTTACCAATCTGCCCTTTATCAGTGCTCCCAACAAATTCACAGTTCAAGGCGCGCATGATGCTCTCGTCCAGTTCTCCGGCACACTTCGCACCCTCGCGGTCTCGCTCTACAAAATTGCCAATGACATTCGGTTGATGTCGTGTGGCCCGCGCGCAGGCTTCGCCGAGTCGGTGATCCCGCCGGACAGCCACATTTACAGCCGCACTTATGGAGGCTATTTTACGACCATTCGTTGGTTGTCTTCCGCTTGCACAATCTCATGAGTCGATACCTAAGTGGGCGAGTGAACATCGCAGCCGGCGGAAGTTGAGAGCGCACTCACTTCCGTCGGGATCGTGAACTGAAACGTCGCGCCACGTCCCGTATTGGCGCACGCCCACAGGCGGCCACCATGAGATTCGATAATCCTCCGACTGATAGACAGTCCCATGCCGGTGCCCTGCGTTTTGGTGGTGAAGAATGCATCGAAGACCTGGTCTATTTTTTCCGCGGGAAGTCCGACGCCTAAATCGCTCACCGAGAGCAGTATTTGACCATCGTCGCTCTTCCCCGACCTGACCGTTAGTTCACCGCTCGTATCTTTCATCGCCTCAATACCGTTCAGCATAAGGTTCATCAAGACCTGCTGCATCTGAACACGATCAGCAGCAATCGTCGGAAGGGATTCATCAAGGTCCGCGCGCATTGAAATGGAGTGTCGATTCGCCGCATCGCGCAGAAGAGCGGTCATCTCTCGAATGAGTTCATTCAGGTTAACCATTTCCCGTTGTGGGATACCACGCCTATACAGCGAGCGATTTCGGTCGATGATGTCGGCGGCGCGGCTCACGTCTTTGACAATTCTCGACAAAGCTTCCCGAGCCTCTCCAATGTCGGATGGCTCGCGCTGCAACCATCGCAGGCCGGTTTTGGCATTCGTCGCGGCTGCAGCGATCGGCTGCTTGATCTCGTGAGCCAGTGATGCCGCCAATTCTCCCATTACGCTCACGCGGTTCATGTAGGCGAGATCTGCCTCCAGTTGGTGCAGTTTCTTGAGTTGCTCCTCGGCGCTTTTGCGTTCTGTAATGTCCCGCGCATTGACAACCACTCCCGCCACCGCCGGTTCGTCGAGCAGGTTGTTGGCCAGCACCTCGATTACAGCCATGCTCCCGTCTGGACGTCGAAATCCAACCTCGATTGCGGGCCTCGACTCTGTATGGGTGCCATCCAAGGTATCCCGCATCCTGGAAATGTCCTCGACCGCGAGAAAGTCGAACAAACACTTTCCCAAAAGCTCCTCTTGGTTTCGGCCCGCCACGCGCCGGCTAGATGGACTCACGTAACGGACTATTGCTTCGCTGTCCAAGATGAGTATCAGGTCGGACGAGTACTCGATGAGAGCGCGGAACCGGGCTTCGTTGCTCTTCAATTCGTCGTATAGTTCACGAACCTGCCGCGCGGCATAGTTGAACGCCGTTCCCAGTCTGGCCAGCTCGTCTTCACCTTGGACTTCGATCTGGTGCTGAAAGTCACCACTCCCTAGAGCCTTTGCGCCCTTGTCCAGGGTTGCAAGTGGCCCGGTGATACTGCGGGTTGCGTACCAGCCAAACACGATAGCCATGAGTAAGGTGAAGGCAGCCGTCACGGAAAGCACCAACGCCAGTTGGTCGCGTGCCCGCTCAGTACTCGCCAGAGCCTGGGCACGTTCGTGTGTAACTTCCTGATCCACGTCGTGCACCAGTTGCGAAGTCAGCCCAACCAGGGTGCGCACCTGATTCGCCAAGCGTAGGCGCACACCCTGCCAGTCTCCGGCATTTGCGAGTTGTACCAGGGCATCCGCCTGTAGCGGCAGCGACCTGCCGACCGCTTCGAGGGTGATGGCAACGTTCGAGTCCAGGTACGGAAACGACTTGAGCGTTTCCTCCGCGCGCCGGACATCCTGCACAACGTGATCTCGTTGCGACGCCGCTTCCACCACGAATCCTCGTTCGTCCTGCGCGTTGGCCAGCGTTACAAGCGCTTCGCGGAACTCCATCAGATCTACGTGCGCGCGCATCACTGCCAGCGATTTCTGGTCCACCTGATAAAACCGGTGAGCTGAGACTTCGATGTGTTTGAATTGCCACGCGGCGATAAAATCGACGGCACCCATGAGAACCACGATAATCAGGAAACTGGCAGTCAGCCGTGGCCCTATATTCAAGCGCCGCAGACGCGCCGGAGTGCCGGACAGATTTTCTGTGGCCGCGTTTTCCATTGTGGAGTAGCTCTTCACCTTCTGCTCTCGCTCGAATCGCGTTATGGCGCTGAGCTCGACATGGCTGCCTGTACAAAGCCATGAGGGCCTGCTGCAGCCCCCGCAAGTTTTCGCTTG
>DATNKA010000759.1:0-3131 GCA_035603655.1 Candidatus Acidiferrales bacterium
TGCTTCTGTTCGCAAACAACCTTGTGCACGCCTTCGTGTAGATAGTAAGCGAAGGCATCCTCAGGGTGTTCCAGCAATCCGTCGCGCCTACTGGTCTCGCAAGGAGACATCGTAGGTGGCAGATAGATGAGCCATTTCGGATTCGAGGCAAATCGGCTCATAACCTCTAATGCGGTGATGGCGTTCTCTTCCCGAATTGTGATTGTTCGGTTTAGGCGTGTGTTGATGATCCGCTTGCCGATTACATCCTCGATGTCTAGCAGATCATCCAGTTGCTGTTGAGCGGTCAGCGCCGGCGCACTCTTGTCTTCGGCCAGGAACGGTTTTACCGATTCGTAATAGGTGTGCAGCGCCGGTACCGACACGAGTTCACGTTCAGGGTAGCGCAATGCGGTCAGTTTGCCCCCGAACACGCACCCGGTATCGATATTGATCGTGCGGTTTAGCCATTCGGGCTCTGCAATGGGCGTATGCCCGTAAACGACCATGGCTGTGCCGCGATATTCGGCAGCCCAGTTGTAACGAACGGGGAGTCCGTAGTCGTCTGTCTCTCCTGTTGTCTCGCCGTAAAGAGCAAAATCGCGTACCTTGCCCGATCCACGCCCCTGCATTTCCTCCTTCATGCCCGCGTGTGCAACCACAAGCTTTCCGTCGTCGAACACGTAATGGCTGACCAGATCGTCGAGAAACTTGATGACAGCTTGCTTGAACTCGGGGCTTTCTTTGTCGAGCTGCTGAACTGAGTCGGCGAGCCCGTGCGTCATCTGTACATCGCGGCCTTTTAGTTTCTTCATCAACTTCATGTCGTGGTTTCCGGGAACACACAATGCCGTTCCTTCATCAACCATTCTCATGACCAGACGCAAAACGTCAGGAATCCTGGGCCCGCGGTCGACAAGATCACCGACGAAGACTGCTTTCCGTCCATCTGGCGGAGTGGTCTTTGGTCCGTCCGGTCCGCTGTCGATTTTGTAGCCAATTTGCGCCAGCAGCGCGGTTAGCTCGTCGTAACAACCGTGCACGTCCCCAATGATGTCGAAAGGCCCGTGCTCGTGTTTCAGATTGTTCCAAAGAGGCTGACGCACGATACCGACCGACGAGACGTCTTCCGGAGTGGACAGAGTGAAAACGTGCCGAAACCCTTCCCGCTCCAAACCTCGCAGGGAACGCCGCAGTTGTTGCGATTGGTTTCGAACCACGTGAGGACCAAATTGTCGGTCTGGTCGGCTCTGGTTACGTTCATGACATAGCTTCTCCGGTAGGTTGAGCACGATCGCGACCGGTAGGACATGGAACTCACGAGCGAGAGCGACTAGCGGTTTACGTGCTTCCGGTTGAACATTTGTGGCGTCAACCACTGTGAGGCGTCCAGCAGCGAGTCTCTTCCGCGCTATGAAGTGCAATACCTCGAATGCATCTTTTGTGGCGGCCTGGGCGTTTTCATCGTCTGATACAAGCCCACGACAGAAATCGGACGAGAGCACTTCGGTGGGCTTGAAATGAGCCCGAGCGAAGCTGGACTTACCGCATCCGGAGGGGCCGACCAGAACAACCAGGGAGAGTTCAGGGATCGTTATGTTCACAGACTAAAGACCCCCATTTGCGTAGGCGCGCCGACTTGAGGATCTTCTTCTCCCACGGGCAGAAACCGAACCGTATATCCAAAACGCTCGGATATGCGCCCTGACCAGTGCTGGAACTGTTCCCGAGTCCACTCGAATCGATGATCCTTGTGCCGGAATTGTCCCGCTGGCAGAGTGTCAAACTTCACGTTGTACTCAGCATTGGGTGTGGTCACAATGATCGTTTTCGGGTGCGCTGCTTCGAAAAGCACTCGCTCGAACGCGGCCAATCGTGGGGCATCCAGATGTTCGATTACTTCCACGACCGTCGCCGCATCGTATCCGGATAAACGATTGTCGCGATACATCAGCGAACCATGCATCAATTTCAGCCGTTCTTTTTGCTTGGTGGGCATTCGGTCGATTTTCAAACGTTGACTCGCAATTTCGAGGCTTCGATAGGAGACATCCATGCCTACGATCTCAGTGAACGACTTCTCTTCCAACATCACCCGCAGGAGCTTTCCTTCTCCGCAGCCCAAATCCAAGACACGTTTCGCTTCTGCTGATCGCAGCACCGCGACGACGGCTCCCATCCGTTGTTGCCACAGGCGGATCGGCTCCTCCATCTTCGTTTCTTGTTCAGCGTGAGCTTCCTCAGTCGCATCAGGATCAAGATTGTCTTCCTCTGTCAGCCTGGCGAGTGCCTCTCGTGCAAGTTGTCTCTGTCGTGGCAAATAGCGCTTTACGATTGTTTCCTTGTGAGGATGCGAGCCAAGCCAGCCCTCGCCTTTGCGCAGCAGTTTCTCCACTTCATCTTGGCCTATCCAATAGTGCTTCTCTGCGTCGAGCACCGGCACCAGGACATAAAGATGGTTGAGGAGATCCTGTAAACGGAACGTCCCAGCCAAGGTTACCGAGTAGTAAGGTCCCTCGCCCCATTCAGGAAACTTCTCGTCGAGCGGGTGCTGCCGGGCCACCACGCGGTACCCGAGAGGCTCAAACAATTCTCGAATCAGGGTTTCACCCGCCCTGCAAGCAACGACCGTGAGGTTTGCGGTCAACGGAATCGGCAAGTCAGCCAATTCCTGTCTCCCCTTGCTGCGCCCGGACATCGCTGTCCCAAAAGCCCGGCCCATAGCAACGCTTAGAAAAGATGAGAGCACGTAAGGGCGGTCGTTGACATACTGATCGAGCGTGCCACCCTCATGTTGTCCTCGCTTACCACGAACCAGTCCCACTGGATCGACATCGAGTAGGAGTGCGGCCGTGCATCGCTCAGGCACCGCCTCTGGGTAAAACACATGCGCTTTCCCAAACGACAGGTCAAACGAATGCAGATTGGCCGGATTCTTATGCAGCAGGTACCCCAAGTCGGTCGCTGGCCGATGCGTCGTCGAGATCGTGAGCAGCATGTTCGAGATTATAAGGGGAGGGCTCGCATCAAGCCTGTCGTGGCCTTTAGGGAGACTCTGAATAAGGTCTCCCTTTCCACAGGAAGATAGAGTAAGTTGCCGCCAGATGAGATCGACAAACAAACAACAAAGGACTCTGGCGACGATGAATGGT
>DATNKA010000760.1:0-4076 GCA_035603655.1 Candidatus Acidiferrales bacterium
GAGCGCAAGCGTGTGTTTCGGCTCGCCAGAGATGTTATACGGGGACGGGTTCCGGTGATCTATGGTTCGGGCCACTACAGCACAAAGCTAGCGATCGATCTATCCCAAGAAGCGGAGAAGTGTGGAGCTGATGCCATTATCGTGATCCTCCCTTATTATCAAAAGCCTTCAAAGCCAGCTGTAATCGAGCACTTTCGAAGAGTGCGCAAGGCGGTCGATCTGCCGGTCATGCTCTATAACAATCCGGGAAATTCCGTCTGCGTGGACTTTAGTGCAACGGAGATTGTGAAGCTCGTCGAAGAAGACGTCTTCCACATGGTGAAGTCTACTTACGGCACGGTAGAGCCGGTGCACGATCTAAGCTACTTTCTGGATGACAGGATCGCTATTTTCTACGGTTCTTTTCTGGCAGGCTTCGAAGGACTCTGCGCTGGAGCTCATGGATGGATTAGCGGGCTTTTGAATGTTGCCTCGGGTGCGGCACAGGCCCTTTATCAGGCTACCGTCGTTGACGGAGATGTTCAGAAAGGACTGAAAATCTGGAAGCGAATTCTTCCTCTTGTCCATCTTTATACCTACCAGCAGATAGGTCCGGTCAGCGACCTTGCGATCTACCGTTCGGTGCTGAACCTCTGGGGACTCGAAGGAGGATATAGCCGCGATCCATTTTTCCCGCTCGATCAGAAGCAGGTCGAAACGTTACGTGGGATTCTGAAGCAAAGCGGTTGGCTCGACCCTGGCCGCGCACTCGACGGTATCTAGCCTGTTTCCAGGGACGCTCTTATGAAAACGCGTGTAGCGATGATTGGGTGTGGTGCGGTGGGTTCGATTCATGCTGCGAACCTGGCGAAACAGCCTGGCGTAGAACTGGCGGCAGTTTACAGTCCGGATTTTGAAAGTGCATCCTTGTTTGCTTCCACGCATCGCATCCTGAAAATAGCTGACAGCGTAAAATCCGCAAGCGCTGAAGCCGACGTGGCCATCATTTGTTCTCCGTCGGCGGTGCATTTCGAACAAGCTCGCGAGTGTCTCAACGCGGGGCTGCACACGCTCATCGAGCTTCCTGCCTGCGGGAGTCCGCAGGAGGCAGAGGAGTTGGAAGCAGAAGCTCGTAGGTGCGGCGTCTTATTGGGATGCGCTCATACGGCCCGTTATCTGCAACCTTACGCTAGGATTCAGTCCGCGCTGGACGCCGGATGGATCGGTGATATTCAGGCCATCAGCTATATCCGCTGCCCACATCTAAGGGTTCGTGCCTGGACCGATAATGCTCTCGTTCATCATGCTGCGCACGCTCTCGATCTTGCGCTCCGGTGGTGTGGGGGAGCTGAGCTCCAGACCTGCATCGCAATCCCGGATAAGGATTCTGCGCAAACGACCTCCATTCTCGCGACACTGCCCGGCGGCGGACCGCTATCGATAACCGTAAGTTACAGCGCGAAGTTCCCGCTCAGCTCGATGCTGGTCATCGGCAAGAAATGCACGATCAGTACAGACGGCTTCAGCTATCTGCGGTCTGATCTGCAGGAGCTGCAGTTTTCGGGGGATGAGCACAAGGTTTATGAAGACGCAATCGGCGGCCAGGATATGGCCTTTCTCGGCGCATGCGGAGGAAAGAACGGCTTCATCCCCTGGACGGACACGATGAGCCTGATTCGAGTTGTCAGTGAGGCCCAAAGGTTGAGTGCGTTCGCGGCCAAGCAATGAGGCAAAGCAAATCAGATTGGCAAGTTGATGAAAGCCCCTTCAACGAACTAGGCGCTGATTGGCTGCGCGATTGGCTTTGTGTGCAATCTCAAAATTAGATCGATCCGCGAAGAACTTGGTATTTGACGGAGGGTATCCCCTCTAATACATTTCACGTTGACATGCCTTACCTGCCGAATCCTGAACGTTGTAGCAGAGCCGCGAAAAAACAAACTCGATCCAGTCGCTTGAGAGGGCCTGTTATGTGGAAGTCCCACGGCGGAGAGGATTTCAATTCTTGGTGGGTTCGGTGCCAGTTGTCCCACTGCCGTCTTGTTCAAATTCGATCGAGGGAAGCTAGGGATCCTTCGAAAACCTGGCATCGAGGCCATTCATGAAGGTAACGGACATCAAGACACAGATTGTGAATCTAAACTTTCGCAACGCTGTGATTGTCAAGGTCGAAACAGATGAAGGCATCACGGGCCTAGCGGAAACCGTGATGAAGCGGAAGACGAAGACCATCGAGCGTTCGATCCTGGATTTGAAGCGGTACCTGGTCGGCAAGGATCCGACGGAGATCGAAACGCATTGGGAGCGGATGTATCGCGATTCATTTTGGGTCGGGGGTCCCCTTCATAGCACTGCCATCAGCGCGGTCGACTGCGCGCTGTGGGACATTCTAGGCAAAGCCTCTGGCCTTCCGGTGCACAAGCTTTTGGGCGGCCCGACGCGGAAGCAGATTCCTACCTATTGCCACTGCTCCGCGGGCGATTCACCGGAGATGTTCGCCGCGAATGTGAAGGTCTGCAAATCGCGCGGATACCACGCTCTCAAAACCACACTTCCACTTTTCTACGGCGAAGGGAACCGAGAAGACGATCGCAATATAGTGAATGGAAGCGGCTATTCGGGAACCCAGGGAACGGTCGATCCGCACTGGAAGGAAACAGAGCTTCTTGATCCCTCTATCTTTGATCGGATTCGCGAGTTCTTTATCGCGGCGCGCGAAGCAGGAGGGCCAGCCATGGGCATCGCCGTGGACTGCCATGGGCGCTTGAATCCGAAGGCTGCAAGGCGTCTGTGTCGAGCCCTGGAAGACTTGAATCTTTTATTCGTAGAGGAGCCTGTTCCGCCAGAGAACGTTGACGGACTATGCCTCGTCCAGCGCGAGACAACAATCCCAATTGCTGCCGGCGAGCGATGGGCGACGATTTATGGCGTACGGCCGTTCCTCGAACGACACGCCGTCGATTACCTGCAGTGCGATCTGGTGAATTGTGGCGGGATCACCGGCCTGAAAAAGATTGCGGCCCTGGCGGAGGCCCACTATATCGGTATGGCACCGCATAATCCGAATGGGCCGCTTGCGACGGCCATGAATCTTCATTATGCGGCTGCGATTCCCAACTTCTTCATTCTGGAGACGATTGGATCGGAGGCGGAAGAGAAGCTGACAGCTCAGCTTCTGGCGAATCCGCCAAAATTTTGCAAGGGTGCTTTGGAACTGCCCACTGGACCGGGGTTCGGTGTCAACATCATCCAGGAGGCACTCGACGCGCGCCCTTACGCGCCTTGCAGCGGAAACCGCTAGGACCGATCCTGCGCTCATAATCCTTACAGGCTTCGTACGCCGCGCAGATGCGCCATGCCGGATACAAGTGCTCGAATCCGGGGCAGCCCACAGCGTCTTTTTGCGGCACCACAGAAGGCAGGTATCAGATATATGTCCATGAAGCATCCGGCTCGACCTCCTGCTAGGACCTGGTGGATTTGCTTTCTGTTGTTTCTGGCGACGGCGATCGTGTACCTGGATCGTCAGGTGCTGGCTCTGACCGCTCCCAAGATCATTGCTACGTTTCATCTGACCAACGAGCAGTTTGGGCGGATTGTTGCAGCCTTTCGGTATTCGTATGGGGTCGTCCAGATCTTTGGAGGGTTTCTGGTGGACGCGTGCGGGCCGCGTATTGTCTTCCCGGTGGCAAGCGGTGTCTGGTCGATCGTTGGAATCCTTACCGGTCTGGCAACCACTGTGGGGATGCTGACCGGACTCCGCTTTCTACTGGGTGTCGGTGAAGCGTTCAACTGGCCCTGTTCTCTGAAGACCACCAATATGCTTCTGCGGCCCGAGGATCGGCCGCTCGCTAACGGAATATTCAACAGCGGAGCAGCGATGGGGGCACTGATTGCTCCCGTCGTCATTACGGTGATCACTGTGTATTGGTCGTGGCGGGCTGCTTTTGTGGTAACGGGGGCCGTGGGTGGTTTATGGGTCCTCGCCTGGCTTTGGGTGACCAAGCAAGAGGCTGATGCGTTGAAGGGGATGCCTTTCCCGGTGCGGAATGTCGCGAACGTCGTAAAGCGTCTGCTCCTGATGCCTGACTTCTGGA
>DATNKA010000761.1:0-3437 GCA_035603655.1 Candidatus Acidiferrales bacterium
CGATTGCAGGCATTTGCGTTATTGACGATTGCCGCAAGGGGCTGGTTAATCTCGTGCGCGACCGACGCGGTCAACTCCCCCACCGTCGTTACCCGGGCCATGCGCGCTAGCTCTGACCTGGCTTCCTGCACGGCGTTCTCAGCGTGCTTCCGTTCGGTGAGATCACGGGTTATCTTCGAGAAGCCAATCAGCGTTCCCTTCTGGTCGCGCAACGGCGTGATGACCACGTTAGCCCAGAGGCGCGATCCGTCTTTTCGTATACGCCAGCCCTCGTCTTCGCACCGACCTTCGTCCGCCGCTCTCAGCAAATGCATCTGCGGCTTGCCACGTTCAACATCTTCCACCGTATAGAAACGGGAGAAGTGCTGGCCTATCATCTCTGGCGCCTGGTATCCCTTGATATGTTCAGCGCCAGCGTTCCAACTGGTGATATATCCGGTCGGAGTCAGCGAGAAAATGGCGTAGTCGCGGACCCCTTCAATGAGCAGGCGAAATCGCTCCTCACTTCCGCGCAGTTCGTCTTCTGTCTGCGCACGCCTGCGAATCTCTTGAGTGAGGGTCTGATTCGTCGCAGCAATCTCCGCAGTTCGTTCCTCTACGCGCTGTTCCAGGTTGTTTTTCGCTTGGGCGAGCTCCGCTTGAGCCCGAGAGCGCTCGGCGATCTCACGCCTCAACTCCTCTGGACTTGGCAGTGCCAGCGCTTGCGGAACCAACTTCACCAGAAGCACCGCGGTCGTGAGCGAAGCCAAAGCCGTTACAACTTTGACCGCGCCGGAGAGCCAGTAGGTGGCGTGCCAGAGCGTCCACACTTCCATGGCGTGGGTAGCTCCACAAGCCAGAATGAATATTCCAAAGGAGACGAACATCCAGTTAAATGGCAGGTCTCGCCGTTTGCGGATGAAATAAACCAGCGTCACCGGAATTGAGAGGTAGGACAGCGCGATCAAAGAATCGGAGATGACATGCAGCCAGACAAGACCGGCATTCCACGAATAGCAAAATCCATGGGGCATGAAATCATTGGCAGAAAACAGAGTTCTGAGGAATTCCATCGCAGTCCTCCAGCAATCGATTCGAGCTACGAGCGCAAGGGAGGCGCAATGTTCAGCTACTTTTGCAGCAACGGACCCCAGTTCAAGAATGGTGCGTGTGAGTGTCTAGCGTTATAAATACCCTTACCGCTAGCAAGATGCGCCACTGTACCACAACACGCAGCGATACGTTACACAAAATGCAAATGCAATAAATATGTTCATTTGTAGTTCGTCTTAACGGTATGCGACGCTGCAGTTCGCAGCGAGTGTAAAAGGAGCGCGCGTGAAAGACAAGAAGAAGCCCCCTCCACGACTTGATTTTGCGGCCATTCCTCTGGCCGCGGCAGCCAACCGGCGAATGGGTAAGCATTACAAGATGGTCTCGCAGATCCTGAGCGACCTGGAAAAACTCGACCAGTACAGTGCGCTGAAAGTTGAGTTCTTGAAGGTTGGAGTAAAGAGGGCCGATCTGCGGGCGGCTTTGCATCGTGCCGCTCAGAAAAAAAACGTGCCCTCGGCCACCAGCTCCGACGATAAGTACCTTTACGTGTTTCGCCAACAAACGCGAAACACGGCTTGAGTGTGATGCCCGTTCAGGGCGCATCCAGCGCAGCTCACAAGAGTCCTGTCCGAACTCCAGTTGCCTACGCCTTAAGTCTTATGGTCCTTTATAACGCTAGACGGACTCTTCTTTAGCGCTCATTTCTGACGAGCAGTTCCGCCTTTTTAGCAATTGCCGCTCGCATCTCCCATCGCTAGCATCGTCTAAGGCTCGGCAGAACATTTGATCAATCTACGTCCAGAGAGTGAAAGCGGAGAATTCGTGTGATCGAACACCGTGAGCAAGGAAGGGCCTCCGATGCATGGACAGAGGCCGCCGAGATGGAACTATCCCGTCGCAGAGAAGTCTGGTCCATGCGGCTGGGCATCGTGCTGATCCTATTGGGAACAGTTGCTCTGGGCACCCTCAGGGCCGCCGATTCGACCGGGGCCTCGCCGATGCTATTCGGCTGGCTCCTTGTGGTCAGTGGGCTAACGGAGGCCGTTCATGCCTTTCACAAACACAGCTGGGGTGGATTTCTTCTGCACCTGATGCCGTGCGTTGCGGGCGTCCCGATCGGCCTGCTCATGGCAACGCATCCATCGGCAGGTGGAACCGCGTGGATGCTTTTGTTCGCATCGTACTTTACTGTTGTCGGACTGTTTCGAACAATTTCCGCTTTCTGGTTCAAATTCCCAGCTTGGTTTTGGGCGGCGTTCGAAGGAATCGTTTCACTCCTACTCGCCGCGGTCTTCTGGACGAATTCACCTCGGCTGGGGCCATGGGTCTTTGGCTTCTCCGTCGGCACTTCAATGATTCTGCGAGGTTGGTCCTCAATCATGTTTGCGCAGGGAGTTGCCCGCCTGCGTAAATTGCCGCAATCTCACCGGCGCAATGACAAACACGAGAAACGACCAGTCGAGCGGTCAGGCTTCGTGCGGAGTTGAGCGCACGCAATTCTAGCCAGCGATTAAGAATCGCAATACATGGAGGCAGATGATGTCAGCACAAACAGCAGAACAAAGTAAGCAACCATCCTCTTCACAGACAACTTCGCGGCAAGAGCGGCATAGCCAACAGACCTCTCTGGCGCGACAAAATATTCTCCCTTCAGTTCCGTCCCTGTTGCTTGATCCTCTTGGTTTTTTCGACGACTCTCCCTTTACCGTACTGAGAAGGCTGCAGCAAGAAATAAACCGGGCGTTCGCTCAACCAGGGCCGAATTCCCTCAGCCGGACCGATGGTGCCAACCCTCTGTGGATACCGCCGGTTGAAGTGGGATACCGAGACGGTAACTTTGTCGTGTCAGCTGAACTGCCGGGCCTGTCAAACGAGGATGTCACCGTCGAGATCACGGATGATGCCGTCGTCATTCAGGGCGAACGACAGTTCGTACAGGAGGAGAACGAAGGTGGCATTCAAAGAACGGAACGCCGTTATGGACATTTCTATCGGGCGATTGCTTTGCCGGAGGGCGTTAAGACTGACCAGGCGCGCGCCGAATTCCAGAACGGAGTTCTGAAAATCAGTGTTCCAGCTCCGCAACCGCAGAGCAATGCCCGCCAGATACCCATTGAAACGGGCGCATCTCAGTCTAAGCCTGAGTCTCAGCCCGCTAACTCACAGACTGCTGGACAAACTACGCAAAAGGCAGCGTGATTGAAGCAGAATTGCGAAAAGATGCTGGCTGCTCGAGGTATGGCGGCCAGCATTTGTTAGCAGAGAACGAACCGTGAACCAATCGGACTCAAAGGTCTTGGTGTTTGGAACTCGCGGATCTGCAGAGGCATTCGCAATCCGCGATTTTCTACATCGTTGCGACGTACCTTTCCAATGGATTGAGGTCAGCCCCGACCAGCCGG
>DATNKA010000762.1:0-8900 GCA_035603655.1 Candidatus Acidiferrales bacterium
CCGGGGGGGTTCAAGCCCGAGGCTTTGGCAAGTGGTCCGGATTATTGTGAACATGGAATGCGATTCGACGATGGGCAGCCGCAGCGAAAAACAATTCCGTTGGCGGCCCACGGCTAAACCGTCACTGGGCGGTATGGCAGCATGAATCGCAACTCCACGAACTCCCCTAACGAGACCGCAAGCTTCAGCAGAGCCGACACTCCGTATTCGCTGATATCCACCGTGGCACCTTTCAGCGCCCCGCCTGTCTTCGGGTTAATTCTTATATCCACCTCGAGTCTGAAACGAGCTTGGGCATCCGGAGTGTCCCGGGCCGGGCTCGTGGCGAACTGATTCTGGGCTTCCAATCGCAGCCACCTGACTGAATCTGCCTAACCAACCTCGTTCATGGCAGCGAAAAAAGATCTATATTCCCCATCGGCATCGAAGCGCCGAAGCTTTGGAGCAGATTACTCTTCGGCCGAGCCCATTTCACTTTTTTCTCTGGTTGGGTAGGATGGTGTTCAAGTCGAAAATCAACTCGAAAAATATGGCTGAAATCACACTGCGCGTAAACGGTAGTGAGAAGAAAGTAAGCGTTCCTCCGGAGACTCCCCTGCTCTGGGTTTTGCGGGATACGCTTGACCTTCCGGGAACGAAATTTGGCTGTGGCGCGGGGCTTTGCGGCGCTTGTACCGTGCATGTTGAGGGCGCAGCCATGCGATCCTGCTCCACGCCGGTGTCTCAGGTCGTGGGGAAATCGATCACGACGATAGAAGGGTTGAGTGCGAATGGCTTGCATGTCCTGCAGCAGGCGTGGATTAAGGAAGAGGTTCCGCAATGCGGCTATTGCCAGACAGGGCAAATAATGACCGCGGCTGCTCTTTTGGCGAAGACGCCGAATCCGACCGATGAGCAGATCACCCAGGCCATGAACGGCAACCTGTGCCGGTGCGGTACCTATGAACGGATTCGCAAGGCGATCCACCGCGCTGCCGGCGCCGGCGTTGTGACAGCGGGAGGCGCGCAATGAGCACATTGACCACGCCTGAGCTTAAAGGTTTGAATCGGCGCGAGTTCGTTGCTGCGGGAATTGCCGCGGGCGTGGGATTGGTGGTGGGGTTTTACTTGCCGCACAAAGGGGGCGCGAGCAAAGAGGCTTTTTCCCCGAACGCTTATCTGCGCATTACTCCAGACAACAAAATCACAATCGTGGTGGCGCGCTCCGAGATGGGACAAGGCATCCGCACGGCCTTGCCCATGATTCTCGCGGAGGAGTTGGAAGCCGACTGGAAACACATTGAAATCGAGCAAGCTGGCGCGAGCACCCTCTACGGCGATCAGACCACTGGCGGCAGCGCGAGCGTACGGACGACGTGGGACCCGATGCGCAAGTCAGGAGCGGCGGCGCGAGAGATGCTGATATCGGCCGCTGCCCTGACCTGGGGAGTGCCGCGCTCAAGCTGCGCCGCCCAGAATGGCAACATTGTGCATGGAGCCTCCAAGCGGCAGCTTAGCTATGGTGACCTGGCAGCGAAGGCTGCGACGCTCCCCGTCCCGACTGATGCGCCACTCAAACAGAGTAAGGACTACAAGATTGTCGGTCAAAGACTGGCGCGCGTGGACACCCCGTCGAAAGTGAAGGGCGACGCAGTGTTCGGCATCGACTTCCGCATGCCGGGAATGAAGTACGCAGTGCTGTCGCGATGTCCGACGATTGGCGGGAAGGCCGTGAGCTTCGACGATAAGGAGTCGAAAAAGGTTTCCGGTGTGGGTTTCGTGGGTAAGGTCAGCGATTCTTGCGTGGCGGTGGTAGCGGATAGCGTTTGGGGAGCGATGGAGGGTCGCCGCCTGCTCAACGTGAATTGGGACGATGGTCCGAATAAGGATCTGAACACGGCTGCGGTGATGGAATTGCTGAAGCAGGCCGCGGCGAAAAAAGGTGGAACTTTATATTTGGCGGGCGACGTCTCCAAGGCCGTGGGGCGCAAGCTTACGGCTGAGTATCAATTGCCCTTCATGGCGCACGCTCCGATGGAGCCGGGAAACTGCACCGCGAATTTTCAGGGAACGACGTGTGAGTTGTGGGCTCCGACGCAGGTTCCGCAGGACTGCCGCGATTCGGTCGCGCAAGCTGTGGGGTTGGATCCGGATCAGGTGAAGGTGAACGTCACGCTCATGGGGGGAGGATTTGGACGGCGGCTTGAGCACGACTACGCGGTGGAAGCTGCCTTGGTTTCAAAAGCTGCGCAGGTTCCGGTGAAAGTCTTGTGGACGCGCGAGGATGACATGCGATCGTCGACTTATCGCCCCGCGAGCCTGCATCAGTTGAGCGCGGTGGTGGATGGGGCGGGGTGGCCACTGGCATTCGCGCATCGCATTGTTGCGCCCTCGATCAGCGCGCAGAAGGGTCAGCCGGGGCCAAACGGAATCGATCCCGATTTACCGGATGAAGCAGCATTTGTCTACGGGCTGCCGAATGTTTCGCTGGAATATGTGGTCGCGGAGACGGTGGTGCCGCTGGGATGGATGCGGTCGGTTTACGCGCTGCAAGCGGCTTTCGCGAGCGAGAGTTTTATTGACGAACTAGCTGCTGCGGCGGGAAAAGATCCGCTGGAGTATCGGTTACATATGCTGGCGAAGGATCAAGACATTCCATTTTTCACCACGACGTGGCACACGGCGCGGATGCGAGGAGTTCTGCAACTGGCCGCCGACAAAGCGGGATGGACCAAGCCCCTGCCCGCCGGACGCTTTCGTGGAATCGCATGCTTCGCGTGTTTTTCTTCCTACGTGGCCGAAGTGGTGGAGATTAGCATGGAAAAAGAGGTGCCGCGAGTGCATCGCGTAGTAGCGGCGGTGGATTGCGGGCAGGTCGTGAATCCCGGCATCCTGGAACAGCAGATTCCCGGGGGGGTAATCTACGCGCTGTCGAACGCACTGCGAGCGCAGATCACGATTGAGAAGGGACGCGTGGTGCAGGGAAATTTCGACGATTACGCGCCGGTGCGGATGGATGAGGCTCCGGTCGTCGAAGTGTACGCAGTGCCCAGTGCTGAATCACCGACGGGCATCGGAGAACCGTCCGTTCCTCCGCTGGCGCCCGCTTTGTGCAACGCAATTTATGCGGCCACGAAGAAGCGGGTCCGGACGCTGCCGATTTCCGGTTAACGGAAAGTATGAAATGCTTTCGGATCATGCGTTGCATCGGACTTCTCACTATTCTCGGCTGCTTTGCTTCGAGCTTTCTGTCAGGCCAGAGCTCTTCAGTTTCCGCCGAACACTTGTCCTCCTCTGTGCTGGCATCGCGTGTGGCGCGCCTCCGTCACGGTATTAACGCCAGCGAGTGGTTCGCGCAGGTCTACGACAAGCGTGGTTATACACGGGAGCACTTTCAGAACTGGACTACGAGCGAAGACGTGGCGCTGATGAAGTCGATGGGATTCGATCACGTTCGATTGAGCGTCAATCCGCAACCGCTGATGGCGAACCACGCGCCCGACGAGATCTCAACGGAATATCTTGGATACCTCGATGCAGCCGTGAGCATGATTCTGGATCAGGGGCTTTCCGTTGTCATCGATGTGCATCCCGATAGCGATTTCAAATCACGGCTCGCAAAAGAGGACACTTTTGTGCAGGAGTTCGCCGACTTCTGGCGAGCGCTGGCGCGGCACTACTCCTCCTGGGACCGGGAGCGGGTCTTCTTTGAAATCCTGAACGAACCGGAGTTCACCGACCGCTACCGCTGGTACGGGGTGCAAGCCAGGCTGGCGGCGGCCATTCGCGAGCGCGCTCCACAGCACACCATCATAGCTGCGGGGGCTCGCTGGTCGAATGACGATGAACTGGTTTTTCTCGAGCCTCTGCGGGATCCGAACGTGATCTATAACTTTCATTTCTACGAGCCGCACATCTTCACGCACCAGGGTGCGACCTGGGGTGAATATTTCTGGCATTGGGTGAAGGGACTGCGTTATCCGTCGTCGCCAGGCTCGGCCGCGAAAGTGGCGCCGGCCGTGCCAGATGCGGTGGATCGGCTGGCAGTAATCCGCTATGGACAGGATCATTGGGACGCGGAGCGCATCGACGCCGAGATTACGCAAGTCGCGGAATGGGCCCAGCAGCACGGGGTTCCGCTGGTGTGCAACGAGTTCGGAGTCTATCGGGCGTATGTGAATCCGGATGATCGTGAAGCTTGGATTCACGACGTCCGCACCGTGCTTGAGCGTCACGGCGTGGGATGGACGATGTGGGACTATTCAGGGAGTTTCGGAGTGGTCTCGAAAAAAGATGGGCGCAGCGTGCCTGATGAAGCCACTCTGCGGGCATTGGGACTTACTCGCCAGGCGGGAAAATGATTTCTCGCTGGTGAAGCGATGGCTGGCATGGGTTGCCCCACAGTCAGGTTGAAGACTTTTATGTTCGAGCCGAAAGACTCGACGCGTAGTTTGTCGAACACCGCGTAATGGCTTTGTAGATTTTCCGGGAGGTCGGCTTTCCATCCTGCCTGGAAAACCCAGACCGAGTCTCCAGCCTTGAGGTGGTAAGTTTCCACTAGCCGGTTCCATAAGCTGAGAAAGCTGTTCGCCTCGAACAGCGTAGCTGCCTTGTAGCTGGCAGATACGACGCGAACACCGTCGCAGGAAAATACCTCAAAATCCGGGATGGATGTTTCAAACGCGATCGGCCTTTGCCTGCACAAATAATGACCGAGAATGAGATCGCTTTCATAATCGGTGAAGATAACACCTTCACCCGCCATGTTCTGGCGCAGGAAATCTATCGCCGCCTTCATGTGGGTTCGGTCCTGATCCGCGCGTTGCATGTAAGGCTGACGTTGTTTGCCAAAAACGATACACACCACGACGATAAAAGCGGCGAGAGCGACCGCACGATCCCAGCGTAGATGTGTGAGGGAGGCGATTGCGACACTGACGCCGGCCACGCCCGGGATAATCAGAAACGCGATGTGCCGCGTGCCACCGTAGGGATAAAAATGCGCCAGGCTTGCGCCGCCGGCGATGGCAAAAGACAGAAGCAGGAATATTCCCAGGCCGCGCGAACCTGCCTGATCTTTCACGCGTCCCCGGCGCGGAAGCATTGCCACTCCGACGAAGAACAAGAGGCCCATCACGTCCCCGACAGCCAGCTGCCCAAAGAAATATTGGAAGACTCCGAAGGTGTGCCCAACCAGGAAAAACAGAGGATTGTCGCGAGCAGAATCGAAATAAGAATGGCGAAGAAAGAACTCGCTCATCCAACCTTGCAGAGCGGTCCGCGATTCGCCCGCTCCCAGCTTAGAAATATGGCTTTCGTAGAGAAAAGTCGCCAGCGCCAGCGCCCCAAGCTGTCCCCCTGCCCAAACCGTCATAAGACTCATGGGAAAGCGCGCGGTGATGAATCTCAACAGCGCATAAATTCCCAGAACTGCGGCAAATAAGAGGGCCGAGTAATGCGAGAGCATGGCGAGGTAGAGAAACAGGGAGAACGCTGCCATCCGAGCGGGGGACTTCTTCGTAAATGCCCCCTCGAAAAAATACAGCGCGCTAGCGAGAAACGCCAAAAGCAAAGCGTACTGCCGGACTTCCGCTGAGAGTAAGACGATGGGGGGGAGGAATGCGACAAAAAGCAGGCCGATGAGACCGGCGAGATTGCCTGCGGTGGCGGCTAACCATTTATAAAACATCCAACAAAAGGCGGCTCCCGCAAGCACCGAAGGCAAGCGCAGCCAAAGTTCCGACGTACTGCATGCTCGCCACAAGTACAGCACAAAGGTCAGAAGGGGTGGATGGGAAGCGGTCAGACTTTCCCGGTAAGCGACAGCCAAAGAAGCCTGATTGGCCAAACGAAAATGCAGCGCCTCGTCGGGATTGAGGAACGTCCCGGAGGCAGTCCAAACACGCGCCAAGAGCCCGAGCAGCGTGATGGCCATCGCTGCCTGGTTGCCGTGGCTCCGAAGCCACGATTCCGAGATATCGCTGCTCGAGGGCGGTTCCTGGGATAGCACCATAGTTAAGCGCAGGCTCAAACCGACGTCTCATTCTAGAAGTAGCAGAGAAGAAGACGGTTGTAGTTCTTAGGGGGAGTGCATTCCTTGACAGTGCCTTTCTCTCCCTTTATCCTTAACATTTGCTCCTTGCGGTACTTGCCCCGTGCGCGAAGGTTCCCGATGTTCTTCGAAATCAAAGACTTGGAACTTCATCCGATTGAGTTTGAGGAGAAGTTTGAACCCGGCGTGATTGATTTGGGCTCCGATTATCGGCAGATCTCTCCGGTCGAAAGCCGTGGACGGGCTGATCTGGTAGAAGAGCATCATGGCAAGCACAAGATAATCAAAGATATACGCATTCAAGGCCGTTTGACGACCAGCCTCGAATCCATTTGCGCCCGCTGTCTGGAACCTCTGATTCAGGATGTCAAGCGCGAGTTCGACCTGTTGTATCGTCCGCTAGGCGCAGATGCCGGACGGGACGAAATCTCGGTGACCGAGGCTGAGGCTGAGATCAGCTATTATGAGGGCGAGGGAATTCTGCTGGACGATGTGGTCCGTGAGCAGATCCTGCTGACCGTTCCTTTGAAGCTCACTTGCCGCGAAGATTGCAAGGGTCTGTGCCCACACTGTGGCAAGAACCTGAATCAGGAAAAGTGTTCGTGCGCTGTAACGTGGGAGGAACCACGTTGGGCTGCGCTCAAGGAAATTCGCGGTAAGTTGGCGCACTGAGGGTTTGAATAGCAGAACATTTTATGCATGCGGGCCGGATGGCCTCTGCAAAGGGGAATTTTAGACTATGCCTAATCCGAAACGAAGACACTCTCAGAAGCGCACTTCCACGCGGCGGGCGCACGATGCTTTGAAGAGCCACTCACTTTCCGAGTGTCCCAACTGCCATGAAAAGAAGATGCCGCATCGTGCTTGCGCCAAGTGCGGCTACTACAAAGGCCGCGACGTATTGCAAGTCGAAGAAGCCAGTTAATCTCCTGCCACATGCCTAGCGTGATCGCGCTCGATGCGATGGGTTCGGACCGGGCGCCCAAGCCTGAAATCGAAGGGGCGATTCATGCTGCGAAAAATTACGGCGTGCGTGTCCTCCTGGTTGGTCCGGAAGCTACGATCAAAGCGGAACTGGACCGTCATCCGTCGGCCTCCCGCTTGCCCATCGGGATCGTCCACGCCAGCGAAGTGATCACGATGGAGGATAAGGCGGTGCAGGCGGTGCGGGTGAAGCGCGACTCGTCCATGCGCGTGGGGTTGCGACTAGTCCGCGAGGGGAGAGCAGCAGGATTCGTCACGGCCGGAAACACCGGTGCCGCCATGGCTTCCGCCAAGATGGTGCTGGGGGCGTTGCAAGGTGTGGACCGTCCGGCGCTGGCCGCGGTTTTTCCCACGGCTCCCGGTACGGCCGCTATTTTGCTGGACGTGGGTGCGAATGTAGATTGCAAGCCGCATAATCTGGAACAGTTCGCGGTGATGGGCGAGATCTATTTTCGCTCCATGTTCGGTGGTCCCATGTACGGTGCCCCCCGGTTTGGCGACCTCAGGACCGGCCGTTCGGGTTTAAGTGCCGCAAGATCGCCGCGGGTTGGGTTGCTTTCGATTGGCGAAGAAGAAACTAAAGGAAACGAGCTGACCCGCGAGTCATTCCAGTTACTGAAGCGCTTGCCCCTGAATTTTGTGGGCAATGTCGAAGGGCGCGATCTGTTCAACGGCCATGTCGACGTGATCGTGGCCGACGGATTCGTGGGCAATGTTGCGCTGAAGATTTCCGAAGGCGTCGCGAATCTGGTGCGAACGGTTCTGAAGGAATCGCTAAAATCGACAATCACGCGTCAGGTGGGCTACATGCTTTCGCGGAGCGCGTTTTCCGATTTCAAGAAGCGCATCGACCATACCGAATACGGTGGCGCACCGCTGTTAGGGGTGAAGGGGGTGTGCATCATCACGCACGGTTCCTCGAACGCCAATGCGATTAAGAATGCGGTGCGCGTGGCGGCGGAGTTTTCTCAGCGCCACATCAATGAATCGATCGAGCAAGGCCTGGCCGCGCTTCGCCCAGCGCCAGCTGAAGTTGAAGTCATTCCGGCCCAGTAATCTCCGCGAAACTAAATCATGAGCGAATCCACCGACGTTTCGAAATCCTCCCAATCCAAAATTGCGTTCATCTTCCCAGGTCAAGGCTCGCAGACCGTGGGCATGGGAAAAGAGCTCTTCGATAAATGTCCCATCGCGCGGCGTACGTTTGAAGAAGCCGACGACGCGCTGGGCTACAAATTGTCGCAAGTGTGCTTCGCAGGTCCGGAAGAACAATTGCGACTGACGGAGATTACGCAACCGGCCATTCTTACCATATCGATCGCAGCGTTGAGAGTTCTTGAGGGGTGCGTGCCCAGGCCGAGTTTTGTGGCAGGCCACAGCCTGGGAGAATATTCCGCACACGTCGCCTCCGGGACGATGACTTTCGCAGACGCCTTGCGCACCGTGCGCAACCGCGGAAAGTATATGCAAGAGGCTGTCCCGCTAGGAGTAGGAGCGATGGCCGCAATCCTGGGCATGGAGTTGGAAAAAGTTGCGGCAGTTTGCCGTGACGCCGCGCAAGGCGAAGTCTGCGCGCCCGCCAACATCAATTCGCCGGAGCAGATTGTGATCTCAGGAAATACCGCCGCGGTGGAACGGGGAACGAAACTCGCCGACGAGCGTGGCGCAAAGCGCGCGAAAATTCTCCCCGTTAGCGCGCCATTTCATTGTGCGCTGATGAAGCCCGCACAAGATCGATTGGAAGCAGACCTGAACAATCTGAAGATGCGCAGGCCCGTGTACCCCGTGGTTTGCAATGTGGAAGCATCTCTGGTCAGCGATGAATTGCGGGCGCGCGAAACCCTGGTCGCTCAAGTGACAGGGGCTGTGAAGTGGGAGCAGAGCA
>DATNKA010000763.1:0-2139 GCA_035603655.1 Candidatus Acidiferrales bacterium
GCGCAATCTTTTCTCTCGCTCCTCCCGATTGACTCGCATGTGGCGGCGTAGCTCAGGTGGCTAGAGCGACGGTCTCATAATCCGTAGGTCCGTGGTTCGAGTCCACGCGCCGCCACCAACCTTTTCAACAACGTGCACGAGATCTTGCGGAAGCTCCATTTCCCCTGGTTGCGCGGGAGGTGCGGATTGCTGCGGACTTGTTTCTGCCGGCTCCGGGGGGGATTTCAGCGAGTCGATCTACGAAGGACAGGTTGGCACCGAAAATCAGGTGGCCGTAAGCGTAACCTGAATGGAGCTGTGCCCCATCTCCTCTTTCACGCGGACGATCGAGGCTCCGTTTTGCAGGAGCAGCGACCCGAAGGTGTGGCATAGATCGTGTAGGCGGATCTTGCGGATGCCTGCTTTGGCCAGCACCGGCAGGAAGACTCGATGGTAGAGGTCGTCAGGATCGAGAAATCGTCCCCTGGGGAGTCTGGAAGACAGGCTCGTCGGAGATGTGGCTCTCGCCCTTAAGGTAAGCCCTCCAGCAGACGTTTGTCTCGAAGCTCGACAAGTACCCTGAGCAGTTCGCGAGGCAGATCCACCCGCCGGGATTTCTTGCTCTTCGTGGTTGTGTGTTCGCGCCGCACGTAGTTGTGCTGCACCAGGATGAAGCGGTCGGAGTCAGTGTCATCCCCACCGAGTTGGAGATCTCCCCATTGCAAGGCGACGAGTTTTCCACGGGGCAGACCCGCTCGCATGGTGGTGAGCAAGAGCGCATGGTAGTAGGGGCAAATCTCCTTAACCGCTGCCCGGTGCTATCGGAAACAGTGCGTTCCCGACCAGCTGGCACCGGTTCCGGCTTCGGCATGGCTGCATGAAAAAGGCTTGCGAGAAGGAGCCCAGATCTGGGAACAATCAGTGGGATTAAAGAGACAGAGAGCGATGTTGTCATTAGTGATAGTCGAAGCGGGGGAGGGGGGAAGTAACGGAGATAACCGACCTTCGCGAGATTGCGGCTAGGACAATTCAATTGTCCGCACTCCAATAGTGCAACCAAGAGCACAACCAAACAAGAGCACAACCAAACAAGAGCACAACCAAAAAGGTCAGAATTGCTGCCCAACCGCCGGCGATGCAGCAGCAGTTTCCACCCGGTTCCGGCCTCGAGCCTTGGCGGCGTAGAGAGCTGCGTCGGCGCGTTGCAGGAATGATTCGCAACCCAGTATTTCGTTCTCACCTTGTTCCACGGAAGCAAGCCCGAGGCTGAGAGTAACTGGAATCTGTCCTACACTCGTTTCGATCGGTTGATCGGCAATGCAGTGGCGCAAACGTTCTGCACCGACGACCAAATCGGGCATATTACACCCTGGGAAGACGATCAAGAATTCTTCTCCACCATAGCGCCCGACCACGTCGTAAGGTCTAACGTCCGCCGCCAGCCGCCGCGTCACTTCTTGCAGGACGGCATCGCCTATAAGGTGGCCGTGCGTGTCATTGATTTTCTTGAAGTAATCGATGTCGACCATCATCACGCCCAGCGCGTCCCCGGTTCGTTGTCGACGACACACTTCTCTCCTCAGCAAATCGAGGATGGCGCCACGATTCCAAAGCCCGGTGAGCGAATCGTGAAGCGCTGCGGATTGCAAATCATCTTGGGCATGAATCAAGGCCGCCTGTAAATCGAGAATCCGCTTGCCCGCCCGAACCCGGGCTCGCAGTTCATCCACGTCAAACGGCTTGGTCAAGTAATCATCAGCGCCGGCTTCCAGCCCTGCGATCACATCCTGTTTGTCGTCCTTGGCGGTCAGCAATAGAACGTATCGATAGGGACTTTGGTCGCGGCTCCGGATTCTGCGGCAGAGTTCGATCCCATCCATCCCAGGCATCATCCAATCGAGGATTGCCAACTGCGGAGCATCGTCCCTTTGCAAGACTTCCCACGCATCCAGCCCATTTTCCACAGCCGTGACACGGTAGTCCCACTGTTGGAACCAGCGCTCCAGAATACGGCGAAAGAGCGGATCATCTTCGGCAATCAACACGGTGTTGCGCGCGGAGGCTTTCCCGTCAACACTTAGCTTGGGATCGCAGAGCTGTCCGGCCAGCTCTGCTGGAAAGTTATTCATGGTGCGCCCCCTCCAATGCTTTCAGGTCGAG
>DATNKA010000764.1:0-3414 GCA_035603655.1 Candidatus Acidiferrales bacterium
GTCAAGCCAAGCTCGGGTTTTATCCCCTTCCACGGACAGGCGGTGTTTCAAGGCGCTGATCCGGAGGACGGAACCAGTAACTTCCGCATTGCCCGCACGGACACCAGCCCGGCACGCACCTAACTAACGGTTTGGCATTGGCTTCGCTGAACCCACTGCCGCAGCAATCAGGCAGAGTGTAGTCACGATTGAGAAAACCATGAAAATAATAAAAAAGTATTTCCAGCTCAAAACCGTGATGGCGGCAAAGCAAAGGGCGAACGCCCATGCAATACCGCGCATGAGCGCCGAAGACTCTGGCGGGACGGCCAATACTGCCGCGAGTAGAAGAAACACGCTGACAAAGAGTCCGAACCCAACGTGAACCTCTCCGCCCTAAAGGGCGAAAATTCTCAGGCTACGCCTGGGATTACAACCCTTAGGTTAGCGCCTGAAGGGTCGCACCGACCCCACGCGTCTGGTTTTTAGACGGGGACTAACCCCATCACAGCAGCCCTTTATGTGCTTAGGCTTCAGGTCCAGTTGAACTACGAACAGCCAATCTGCCGGGAAGTTGTCTAGCCGGTAGCGTACCGAGGCGTACCAAGAGGACCACTATATACGGCTTATATCTCCGCTCTGAAGGGCGGAGTTTTACGCCGCTAGGCGGACAAAAATCCCAATAAGTCCGGCTAAACCCCATAATGTAAAAGTGAGTTGAACGCACGGAACGAAGATCCACTCCCGCTTGGGATCGGACCTGGGAAAACCAGATGTGTGTTCGGCGTCAAAACGCAGCAGAAGAAAGGCGGCAATCCGATAAAGTGCAGACGCTTTCATGTCTTGGCTCCCGCCAGTGACGACGATTCTTTGCGAATCACGAATTCAGAATCTCTTGTTGTGCCCCGCCGGGCCCTTCAAACGCTGCCCTATGTCTGTTGGAGTTTTGGCCCATGCCCGTACCGCTGTGTCGCGTAGCCCACGATGAGGCCCACCATGCCTCCGGGTAGCATGATCTGGAAATAATAACCGTGTTGCATCTGAGCGACGATGAATGCCAGGAGCAGTCCGACGCCGAGACCAAACACAATGCCCAGCGCTAGCGAATGCACCTTGCGGGCGAACACCCCAATGAGGATACCGGCGATTATGCCCTTAATTGTGGACCCGATAACAATGCCAGCGATCTCCGCCCGCACCTCCGGCGTGAACCAGGCGGTCATTCCGTCGATAGCACCTAGAATTGCTCCCAACAGGAGTCCCAACAGAACCTTGTTCATCGTCATCCTCCTCTCCTCTATTGTGGTATTACCCGTTTTTCTAAGTTTCTTTAACGGCGCGCAAACAAAATAAACAGAACGCGCATGATCAGATATACCGCAACCAGGACTACCGCGGTGCGATGCCGGGCGAAAACGCGACCTGAACGTTCGACCAAGCCTTCCGGGTAGGCGCTCACCGGTTCGCCATTCAGATAGTGCGTGATATCGGCGGTCATCTCCCGTGCAGACTGGTAGCGCGCGTTAGGATCGAGAGCCATTGCTTTCTCGCAGATTGCTCGCAGTGGACGAGGCACGCTACCGGAGGCTGTAGGCAACTCTGCTGGTGCCGATCCCGTCAGCATGTACGTCAAGATTGCACCGAGCGAGAAGATGTCGGTGCGGCGGTCTATCTCAATATCACCGCGCGCCTGTTCGGGCGACATGTAACCCCGCGTACCGAGGACGCTGCCTTGACCGGTCACGCCCAACGCGTTGTGCGTCGGCTGCACCGCTGTAGCGATCTCCGTTTCCCCGCCTGCCAGACTGGTGAGGCCAACTTTCGCGAGCCCCCAGTCCATCACCAGCACCTCGCCAAAGGCGCCAATCATAATGTTGTCGGGTTTCAGGTCGCGATGAATGAAGCCGCGGGCGTGGGCAAAATCGAGGGGCTCGGCAATGCGTTCCAGCACCCGAAGCCTATCCGGGAGGTTCAGCGTGGCGATGTGCTGCGCGAGGGTCTGTCCCTCGACATACTTCATGCAACAGAAGGCGCGACCGTCCGCGAGAGTACCCGCGTCATGCACGGGAACTATGCCGGGATGCTCCAGGCCGGCCAGAATGCGCGCCTCCCTGAAAAGGCGCACGTCGAGATCGTCCCCGGGCGCTGCAAGATCAAGCACTTTCAACGCCACCCGGCGCTTCAGCACCGTGTCCTCGGCCAGCCACACACTACCCATGCCGCCAGAGGCCACGAATCGCACGAGGTTGTAGCGAGTCCCACTGAGGTCGGGCAGCTGCATTTCGGCCTGTAGCCTGGCTACCACCCTGTCCGACAGATTCTTCATGTGAACTTCATTCCGAGCAGCACTTGGGCTTCGCGGCGAAATTCCTCCTCGCTGGTGGTCATCTCCCGCAGTTGGTCGAGGACGCAGCGCCGGAACTCCCGCCGGGCAAAGGCGAGGTAGTTGGTCACATCGGTGGTAGCCAGTCCGAACTCGGTGGCGAGTTGCGCGTAGGAAGGTTTGGGATCAGCTTCCTCAAGATCGTAGCGCTCGAACAACTCGAGATGGATCAGTTTGCCACCCGACTCGCAGCTAGCCTGAAGCCTCGCCAAACCGAGCACAAAAATACTGCGGACCCACTCCTTGTCGAAGCTGTCCTCCGGGGATCCGGACAGCAGCTCGGTCGCTACTTCCTGCTCAGCCTGCATGAAGTCGAGGCACAGATGTGCACTGCCAAGGCCGCGTTTCAGCCGATTGGAGTCCCGTCTCTGATTCATGAAAAGCCGGTCAGCACAGGTGCGTAGAAAAGTGCGCAGGCGTCCTTTACCGCTGTCGTAAGAATCGAGGAATTCCTTTTCCAGAAGACGGGTGAAGAACTCCTGCGTGAAGTCGGCAGCGTCTTCCGGAGCGATGTTCCACTTCATGCGCGCGTATTTGTAGACAGGCCTCCAGTACGCAGCGGCTATAACTCCGATCGCCCACGATCGTGTGGCGGGGTCGTTGCTTTGCGCAGCCACTACAAGAGAGTGGCGCGTCATGGGGAAACTTCCGCTGTGTGAGTTCTGGGACAATCGAGTCGGGTTTTCGCTGCGCGGTTGGAAGTGTAGTACTCAGCATCACCTGACGACAAGCTATGCGTTTGGCGACGAGGAGGAACCGGAATCACTTTTCGGTGCAACCAAAATTCTTGTTCAGGGGACTGAAGGCGAATGCTGGGGAAACCGAAACCAGGAATACGATTACAGGCAAGCGCCAGAGGGATCCCCATCCTTCAATTGGGACATCCGTCTCTCAAACACCTGCATAACCCAAACGTCTCACCGCCTTCTTACTCCCGAATCGGTTGAGATATCAGTTCCGCACTTGCATCTGTGGGGGCCGATGCGAGTATGGGCAGCCTGTTCGACATGCAACCGAAGAACGGCAGCTGACACCGTCCAAACGTTTACTCA
>DATNKA010000765.1:0-4409 GCA_035603655.1 Candidatus Acidiferrales bacterium
TCGCCTCTTAAGTAGAGCTCGACTGCGGTATATCGATTGCAGCCGCAAGGTGAGCAATTCAGACCAGCTATTGTTTATCCTTATCGGAGATCATAACCTTGGAGACGAGCACCACCTCTCTCTCTTTCAGGTCCTCTGAACTAAGTCAGCCATCTGAAGTCCTCTTCTCTTAGTTCGCAACTCTCAAAGGAAATAACTCATGAAAAAGACAATTTCTCTGCTATTGATCAGCTTGCTTGGTCTGGTTGGAACTTATGCGTTTGCCGGTTCAGACCGTGAGGAAACCGTCGAGCGCATGCAAAAATCAGTGGATGTCCTCCAATCCATCATGTCGACGCCCGATAAGGGTATCCCCGAGGAAGTGCTGAGCGGTGCAAAGTGCATCGTTGTTGTACCTAACTTGATTAAAGGCGGCTTCATCGTTGGCGCCAAGCACGGACGGGGGGTAGCAACGTGCCGCACTTCTGAAGGCTGGAGCGCTCCCGCATTCGTTTCGGTTGGTGGCGGAAGCTGGGGGCTACAGATCGGCGTTGAGGGCGTTGACTTGGTGATGTTAGTCATGAATGACAACGGTTTACAACATCTGCTTTCCAGCAAGTTCGAGCTCACCGGCGAAAGTTCGGTCGCAGCCGGCCCGGTAGGCAGGCACGCATCCGCCGGAACTGACTGGACCTTGAACACTGAAGTTCTGACCTACTCGCGCTCGAAAGGCGTGTTCGCTGGTTTGACCCTAGAAGGTGCGGTGGTGGAGCAGGATAACGACTCAACTCGCGCCATCTATGGCAAGCACATGGTCTTCCGCAACATTCTTTCGGGCAAAGCGGCGACTCCCCGCAGCGCAGATGCGTTTGTGAAGGCTGTGTCCGAAGCCGGACACCAGGCGCACGTCGCTGAAGCCAGAGAAGACAGACAATAGTCGGGTCGGTGGCTGACCGAGACTGGAGGCGCGGTTCGGTCAGCCTAACAAATCTTGCTGTCACAGAATTTCTTACGGCACGATCAAAGGCGGTCACACGATGAAGGTCGGTTTAAACAAGTATTTCTTCGCGCAAATAATCTGCCTAAGTTTGTGGCCTGTTCTTGCCTGGGCGCAATCGCCCGATGTTGCCGCCAATTTTGAGGCATGCAAGGCGGGACGGGAAACCTGCGATATCGCGCGGCTAAGCCCGTCGGAATCGAAGGAACTAGCCTTGGCCCTCCACTCTCGCAATGTTGCAAATTGCAGAAACGGCTACGACTCCTGTGACCGCTCGAAACTGAGCAAGCCGGAAATCATCGCCTTGGCCGTCGCGGACCATCAGAACAATGTATCCGCCTGCGCTGACGGCATGCACACCTGCGACCAGTCGAAACTCACGCCATCAGAAGCGCGCGATTCATACCTCTCCGACCACCGGCGAAATATCACCGACTGCAAGGACGGTGTGGGCTCCTGCGACCACGCCAAACTGAGTGAACCTGAAGCAGGGGCAGTGGCCACCGCCAGGCGTCAGCTCAATGTTTCTGATTGCAAGGACGGCGTGGGTGTGTGCGATCATTCCCAGCTGACCCCTTCCGAAACCAAGCTGGTCAGCACCGCGGAACACCAACGCAATGCTCAGAATTGTGAAAGCGGCTGGGCCGAGTGCGACCGCTCCCAACTCACGCCCTCAGAAACCACCCGAACAACCAACGCAGAACATCAACGCAACCTGACCGCATGTAAGGACGGCAGGGAGACCTGTGACTACGCAAAACTTTCCTCCACCGAATCCAAAACGCTGGCCGACGCTGAGCACAAACGCAATTACACAGCTTGCCTTAAAGGCTACGGTTACTGCGACCCCACTGGCCTCACCGCGGCGGAAACTCAGTCTCTTGCGGTAAAAGGACGCTGACTTCGGCGATATCGCCAAGGCCCTTCGCTTTCGATCCCTTACAACCGCGTGCTCAAGCCCGCGCCAGATAAAATATCGCCGAAACGCTCTCCGGATATCCCCCGAGTTTTAAATGGCTGTGCCAGCTCGCCCTTCTACCGCAGCCCGAGATCCCCAGGAGCCGCCGCCACATTAAGAATGATTCTTAGTAGCGAGAACGAGGGACAACGTACAATGGGCCGCTCTCGGGCTCGGAAGGAAATCACGGATGAAAACTACAGCTTTGCTGATCTCTCTGGTTTCTGGCGCTGGCGGTCTCTCCAGCGTTCGGCAACTCGATCGTCCACTTACCAAACCAGGCAGGCTTCGTTTGGATTAATAATTACATCGTGACGGGTGGGCCTGATCCAGGAAGTCACTGGATGATTTTCGGCGAAGCAGTGCCGGTACACAATGGCTACAACTATTCTTTTGGCGTCGGTGACAGCACCGACGGCATACATTTTGCCCAGGGTTCATTCTATGATGCGCTGGGCACAGCCGCAGGCACCACGATTTACCTTGGCACGCTTTATCACAGCGTTTTCGATGTCAAAAGCGGCATGTTGAAAGGAGTATTCGCGGGATATGAAAAGATGCTTAACCCCAACGGTTCCCTATTAAGCTCCGTCAAAATTCATGGAGTCTTCGTCGAAAGCTTGAGTTTCCCCAAGGGCATCGCTTCCGGGGCCTTGACTTACGGCAACGTTGGCATCGGAGACTTAACCATAAGTTCCACGCCTGAGCCAGGCACACTGGCGATGATGGGAACTGGCCTGCTCGCAATCGTTGGCGTGGTACGCCGCAGAGTGGCGTGCCGGAAACTGGCGCGCCGGGAACCGGGAAAAGATTGAAGGTCAGTCTCTGTTCGTCGGGATGCGCCAAAATCGGACTTCAGTTCGAGCTTTACCAAGCTTTCTCGGTAGGGATTCTAGTTGACAATGGCCTGAGTAGATCCGCGAGCTGCATGTTCCGTAGCAGTCCCCCACGGACACGGTCGGCAACACCATTAACCATCTCGGCTCCGTCCTGGGCGGGGTCGAGATGTACTCGGAACGGGCGTGTACGAAGGGCATATCAACGATCTTCACGATAGCCTTCGCAACCTCCGACCCGAAGTTTCTTCGTGCTTTTTCCATTCCCCCGAAACGCCCGCTCACTTTCCAAGAAACTCGAGCAGCGTCTGGTTAAACTCCGCCGGCTTCTCGATCTGCGGAACGTGGCCACAGTGCTCGAACACCACCATCTGTGCGCCAGGAATTCCATCGTGGAGTTTCTGGCCGGGGTCCATGCCTATCAGCTCGTCTTCGCGTCCCCAAATGACAAGCGTAGGCGCGTGAATGGAGGCGAGCTTCGCATCCTCAAACTGGTTTTCCGCGACGAACCCCGCCAGCGTGCGATCGGTGGTGTACCCGTCGTTTTTGCGCAAGTGATCGGAAAATGCCTGCAGCACAACCTGATCGGTCACAATCTTCTTATCGTAGAAGACCGACTCCACCAGAACCCGCCATCCGGCCATCGTCGTCGGATTCAGATCAACCGCGGGCCCACGTCCCCAGGACAGTCCGGCCGAGTCGACCAGCACAAGCTTGTCCACCATTTGGGGATATTGCGCGGTAAAGTCCAGTGCGACCCATCCACCGAACGAATTCCCGACCAGCGTCGCTTTGGCAATCTTCTCTGCCTGCATGAACCCGTGGAGGAAGTCAGCGAAGGTTGCAACCTTGTAATTAATAAGCGGCTTGTCGGACTGGCCGAAGCCGATCTGGTCGATTGCGTAGGCGTGATACTTGGAAGCGAGAGCGCCAATATTCGCAAGCCAAAATTCTTTAGCCCCTCCGAGACCGTGCAGAAGAATCACTGTGGGGCCTTGGCCGACCTCGAAGTAATGAATGTTCTGCCCATACACGTCGGCGACTTTTTCCTGTGGCAGACCGGGGTTTTGTGAGAAGCCGAGCGGCACCACTGCTATCAGCACCGCAGCGAACAGAACGGAACGGAGATCGAGATTCATAGAGCCTCCTTTGATCTAAATCCTTAGAGAATCTTCTTTCCTAACGCCGCCAGCGCCATCTCCACGGCCAGATCGGCGGTTCGGTTGTGTTGGTCGATCACCGGCTACACTTCCACAATCTCAAAGCTCAACATGCGCCCGAGCCTTAAGATTCCGCCGTTCTTCTTCGCATGGGTGATGACTTGAATTCGCGTTAAGAGCGGACGTCAGTGAGCATGAGCGCCCGAGTCCGCCGAGGTTCCGTCCGACCACTCGGTCACCAGGACGATAAACTCGGTCACTGGCTCCGGAGCACCATTAAAGTGTGTAGCCAGCAGAACCGGGGCGTCAGTACCAAGCGGGGCTGCACCCCAAGTGTGAGCGTCTTTCACGGGAACATAAAACATGAGATGGGGAGAGCAGTTCCCGCATCTGCTGTTAAGGAACCCTTGCTTCGACAGCATATAGGCCATCCCGCCAGGCTCGAGGGCCGGCAGTTCCCCCTTCTCAATCGTGGCCTT
>DATNKA010000766.1:0-4620 GCA_035603655.1 Candidatus Acidiferrales bacterium
TGGGTTAACCGCGAAACGAATTCTTAAATAAGACTTTTGTGTTATCAATCCCTCTTGCCTGAAGCGAATTTTCCAATAAGCGTTGTCGTCGAATTTTCATTCGCTCTACCGATGAATTGTTCTCGGTGCCACATGTCGCTAGTCTCAGCAATAGAGCGCGGCAATAGATCGAGTCCCTATTTCCACCGGCCAGCCTCGGGAGGTTACTAACGTGGGCAAAACGATTGGCATTGATCTTGGTACTACGAATTCGGTGGTGGCAGTCATGGAGGGCGGTGAACCCAACGTCATTGCCAATGAGGAAGGCGGGCGCACGACTCCGTCGGTGGTGGCGTTCACCAAGACCGGCGAGAGGCTGGTGGGCCAAGTGGCCAAGCGCCAAGCGATCACCAATCCCGAGAACACGATTTTCTCGATCAAGCGTTTTATGGGGCGACGCTATGACGAACTGAAAGAAGAGCTGAAGATGGTGCCGTACAAGGTTGAGCCCGAGGGCGACCACGTGGTAATCGTGGCCCAGAACAAGAGGTATACGCCGCAGCAGATCTCGGCCATGATTCTGCAGAAGTTGAAGAAGGCAGCTGAGGACTATCTGGGACAGCCGGTCCAGGATGCGGTGATCACGGTTCCGGCGTATTTCAACGACGCACAACGCCAAGCCACCAAAGATGCCGGGAAGATCGCTGGGCTCGAGGTAAAACGCATCATCAATGAGCCGACGGCAGCGGCCCTAGCTTATGGTCTGGACAAGAAAAAGGATGAGACGATCGCGGTCTACGATTTTGGCGGCGGGACATTTGATATTTCGATCCTGCGAGTTGGAGAAGGCTTGATCGAAGTTGAGGCTACGAACGGCGATACGCACCTGGGTGGTGACAACCTGGACCAGCGCATCGTCGACTGGCTGATCGACGAGTTCAAGAAGAGCGAAGGTCTCGATCTGCGCGGCAGAGGCAACGAGATGGCGCTGCAGCGTCTCCGCGATGCGGCGGAGCGAGCGAAGATCGAACTTTCCACCACGATGGAGACGGAGATCAATCTGCCATTCATTACTGCGGATGCTAGCGGACCGAAGCATCTCGTAAAGAAACTCACGCGGGGGAAACTGGAGGCCATGGTTGAAGAACTCATCCAGCGCTCTGTGCCGCCAAGCAAGCAATGCATGAAGGACGCGGGCGTAGATGCCAGCAAGATCGACGAAGTAGTGCTGGTTGGCGGACAGACTCGCATGCCGCGTATTCAGAAACTGGTCAAGGAACTCTTCGGGAAAGAAGGCAACAAGGGTGTGAACCCTGATGAAGTAGTCGCAGTGGGCGCCGCGATCCAAGGCGGTGTGCTAGGCGGCGAGGTAAAGGATTTGCTGCTGCTGGATGTAACCCCGCTGACGCTGTCGATCGAAACACAGGGCGGTGTGGCGACGCCAATGATTCCGCGGAACACGACCATTCCGACCCGCAAGACTGAGACGTTCTCGACTGCAGCCGACAGCCAAACTGCGGTTGATGTTCACGTGCTGCAAGGGGAGCGGCCAATGGCGAACCAGAACCGCACATTGGGCAAGTTCCAGCTTACTGGCATTCCTCCGGCACCACGGGGCGTCCCGCAGATCGAAGTTACGTTCGACATTGATGCCAACGGCATCCTGAACGTGACCGCGAAAGACCTGGCGACGGGAAAGGATCAGACCATCAAAATTACATCGTCGTCCGGCCTATCGAAAGAACAAGTCGAGCGCATGGCCAAGGAGGCGGAGGCACACTCGGCGGAGGACAAGTCGCGGCGTGAGCAGATCGAATCGAAGAACCAGCTGGACTCGTTGGTCTACAGCGTCGAAAAAATGCTGCGAGAAAATGGCGGCAAAATCTCTGGCTCGGAACGCGGCGATGTCGAGAATGCGATTGCCGATGCGAAGAAGGCGTTGGAGTCGAATGACAAGGCGAGCATGGACAATACTCGCGAGCGTCTGACGCAGGCTTCGCACAAACTGGCGGAACAAATGTACCGGTCTACGTCCACGCAGTCCCGAGGATCGTCGGGAGATGGAGGCGCGGCGGGTACGGGCGCGTCTTCGTCATCGGGCGGACAAAGCAAGAAGGATGAAGGTGTGGTCGATGCCGAATATGTGGATGTAGATACGAATCGCTAAAACGGCGTTTCTGGCATGGGATCGCATGTATGACTGTGATGGACATTACGCTTCACTATCTGGCGCCTGTGGGTCCACTGCAGCTGCGGGCTATGTACAGGGTCGGGGAAGTGTACGGTATTCGCCGATCGAGCCGGGATGAAATCAGGCACTCGATTTTGGTGGAGTATGACGCGTCTCGCTTGCACCCGAAGATGTGCGGGCGCTGCTTCGAAGTGCAGGCTTGGATACGGACGGTAATGCTGAAGGAGTCTTTGATGCTGGTTGAAGTGTGTGCTCATATCGAAGGAATCAACGAGATCAAACAGCCCGAAGTTCGGGTCTGCGAGTTGTGCGTGCAGACCGGATCGCCATGGGTGCACCTGCGAACTTGCCAGGAGTGTGGTGTCACACTTTGTTGTGATTCCTCGCCCAACCGCCACGCGACCAAACATGCTCATGCGAGCGGACATCCGGTCATTGCCTCCGCCGAACCGGAGGAGCGTTGTCTCTATTGCTACCAGGATGACGCGTTTGCACAGTACTAGCCGGGTGAGGACTCGTATCTTGAAAAGCGACGGAACCGGCGGTGCCAATCACGAGAGTTCAGGCACGACGCGGAGAGCACGGGAAGAAGTCCTGGGTCGCAACAGCGTGGACATGCTCGACGACGTGGTGCTTGAGGCCTACGAGAAGTTCAATCGCAAGCCGAAACGTTTGACACTCGAACAGTGGCTCTACCGGCTGGCAAATGAAGAACTCGACCGCTATGTTTCGAAGGGGAGGCCGACTGAAAAGCATCGAAAGAGTTTAGAAACCTTAACCCAGACTGAGTTGCGCACGCTGGAGTAGATGCCGATCACGGCTGATTCCGACGGAGAAGTCTGGTTTCCCGAGGAATTTGGACGATAGCGAATATCAGGCGCTCAAATTTTTGCCGCCGGACTTTGACGATACTCCTGAGCAACAGCTCGAGAGGAGAGAACAGATCCTCGAGATCATTGGGAGTCTCGCCAAACTTTCCGAGCGCGAGCGAACGGTGTTCGAACTCTACATTGTCGAAGGTTTCTCAAAAGGAGCTGTGGCCAGAATCTCTGGCGTGCCAACGGACGAGGTTCCGCGCATCGCGAAAAAGGTCAAAGAGCACATTTTGCAAACGATCACGGCGAGTCAGGAATCGAAGGAAAGAAGCGAAAAGGCCTCTTGATCAAGAGCGGCTGAGCAGCTACCCATTCATCACGTAGCGATGGACGAACGTCACTGCCATTGCTCCCTCGCCAACCGCTGATGCGCAACGTTTGACTGAGCCGTGGCGCACATCACCAACTGCAAATACTCCCGGATGTTGGTTTCCAGGTAATAAGGATCCCGATCGAGCGTCCAGTTGTTAGGACGCCGGCCGTTCTTCAGCAGGTCCGGCCCGGTGACCAGATAGCCGCCCTCATCACGAACGATTCCGACTTCCTCCGTCCACTGAGTATGAGGAAAGCCGCCGAGGCAAAGAAACAGCCAATTGGTTTTTGCGTCCGATTGCTTGCCCGTTTCATTGTTTCGTAAAGTGATCGATTGCAGAGAAGAATCGCCATGGAGAGCGACCACCTCAGTGAGCAACAGCACCTCAACTTTGGGCGATGATTGAATCCGATCAATCAGATACTGAGACACAGACTTTTTCAGCGAGCTGTCGCGCACGACCATCGTTGCTTTTTCGGCGTAGCGGGAGAAATGCATGGCGGCCTGCGCCCCTGAGTTGCCGCCCCCGACGATGAAAACGTGATCTGTTGCGAGGCAGAGCGACGCCTCGCTCGCGCCTGCACCGTAGTAAACGCCGGCGCCGCGAAAACGATCTTCATTAGGAAGATTGAGTTTGCGGTACTCGACGCCGGTCGCGCAAATTGAAGCTCGCGCAATAATCTTGGTTCCGTCTGCCAGGTAGCCGATTCCTCTTCCTGGCTTGAACTCGCTGCGGATGCCTTCCCGAAGCAATAGAATCTCCGCACCAAAGTGACAGGCCTGTTCCCGTGCGCGCAGAGCAAGGTCGGCTCCGCTGATGCCACCCGGAAAGCCGAGATAGTTCTCGATCCTCGGACTCGTGCTCGCTTGTCCTCCGACCGCAAAGCGTTCAACCACAACTGTCCTCAGACCCTCTGAAGCGCCGTAAACGGCGGCGCTAAGACCGGCGGGCCCCGCTCCATATATCGCCAAATCGTACTCTGATCGCGAGGGATTGAGGAACAATCCCAGCTTCTCGCTGATCTGCCGAATCGTCGGGCACTCGAGCCGGGTACCGTCGAGAAAGACGCAGAGCGGCAATCGTTTTGCATCGTACCCGCCGGCGTACGCTCGTAATGCGTCCGGCTGGTCGGGGCTGACCTCAATCCATTGGAAAGGTACGTCGCAACGATGTAGAAAATCGCGGATTGCGAATGCCTCTGCAGATCCGCGAGTTCCAAACACCAAGACCTTTGAGTCCGATTGGTTCACGGTTCGTTCTC
>DATNKA010000767.1:0-2220 GCA_035603655.1 Candidatus Acidiferrales bacterium
GGTGGAGGATCTCGCGGTGGCGGCGGCGGTGGTCCTCGCGGTCCCCTCTTTGGTGGCGGCCCCGGAGGAATGTCCACCGGCGGCTCCGATCGACGCTACAGTGTCAGCTTCGGCGTCTCAGCGCGTAACGTCCTTAACAAAGTCAACCTTGGAAATCCCAGCGGCATTTTAGGTTCACGGTTTTTTGACACGCCCAACAGCCTCCCGCAAAACGGCCCCTTCTCGAATGGTTCCGCCAACCGCCGCATCGATTTGATAGCCACTTTCAACTTCTGAAAACTCGGGCGATACATTCGCTATTGCCGTCCCTTTGGAAGGATCTAGCGGACGTGCCGATACGAGGAATGGGGTTATCGAGTTATGCTAGAGCTTGAAGTTGGCGTCTATTTCAAGCCGCAAGCTATCTAAGGCCGCAAAATCTGTTACCCATCTCTCACATTACAAGACGGCGGTTTATTTTCAGCGCCGCGGCTGCGGGGGCGGTAGCGATGGCCGGCGATTCAGTGTTGCTCGAACCGAACCGTCCGCACATTGTGCGCCCGGATTTTTCCCTGGCACGCTGGCCTGAGCGGTTGAATGGCTTCACGATTGCGCTGCTTAGCGATTTTCATTACGATCCCTGTTTTTCGATTCACCCGTTGCATGCGGCTATTCCTTTGGTGAGTGGCCTCCGCCCCGATCTGATCGCGCTGACCGGGGATTTCGTTTCGGTACCAGCGATCGGAGACAATGCCAAGGCGGCGCATGCCGCCGAACCATGTGCTCATCTCCTTCGCCAGATGAGTGCTCCGCACGGATTGTGGGCGATCCTGGGGAATCACGATTGCGAGACCGATCCGGAACAGGTGACCCGCGCACTCCGGGCCGAGGGCATCCATGTGCTGAACAACAAGTCAGAAGCCATCGAGCGCGATGGCGCTCGATTCTGGCTCGGCGGCGTGGATGACGTGATCAGCGGAAGCCCTGACCTTGCCGAAACTTTGCGCAGCGTTCCCGCCGGCGAAGCCCTAATCCTGCTTGCTCACGAGCCCGACTTCGCCGATGAAGCCTCGAAGTTCGCCATAGACCTGCAGCTTTCCGGGCATTCGCACGGAGGCCAGATCAGAATCCCGTTGATTCCGCCACTCTACTTGCCTGAACTGGCAAAAAAATATGTGATGGGAACTTATCAGGTCGGTCCGCTCCCGCTTTACACTAATGCCGGTCTTGGCACCATAGGGCTGCCCGTTCGATTGAATTGCCCGCCCGAGATTACCCTGATAACACTCCGCTCTTCTATCTCTTCCCCGAAGGCATAGGATCGCCGGGACCAGCGCGAGCTTATGCCGCTTCGCTCTTTACCTGCACTCCCGCCCACTTCTCCAGCAAAGTGATGGTGGCGGCATAGTCCAGGTCGCTGTGACCGTCTTCCGTGGCCATTTCGTAGATCTCTTCCACGGTTTCAAGAGCGGGCAGCTTCACGCGGGCTTCTTTGGCGGCTTCGAGGGTAAGGAGAATGTCCTTGTGCATCAAGCGGAGAGGGAAATTTGGAGTAAAGTCGCGCTGCAGGATGAATGGAGCCTTGTAATCGACTACTCCGGAGCGAACCATTGTGGCTTCGATCAGCGACAGCAGTTGCTTGGGGTCTACGCCGAGTTTCGTGGCCAGGGTAAGCGCCTCAGCAAAGCCCTCGAAGATCAGAGCAATCTGCAGGTTCATGGCGAGCTTGGTAGCCTGGCCTTTGCCGGTTTCACCCATGCGGAAAATTTTCTTACCCATGGCCGCGAACAGGGGATTAAGCCGATCGATGTTTGCCGCATCGCCTCCCACCATAAAAATCAGGGTGCCATTGGCAGCGCCGATTTTCGATCCCGTCATGGGAGCGTCAACATAGGCGACGCCCTTACTGCGAACGCGTTCGGCAAATCGTACAGTCGCGGAAGGAGAGATGGTGCTTGAATCGGCAATAATCATGCCATCGGCGAGTGATTGATCGATGCCGTCTGCGCCAAACAATATTTGTTCGACGGCAGCGGTATCAGAAACGCAGAGCCAAATGACTTCGGCACCTTGGGCCGCCGCCGCCGGTGTGGGTGCGACGCCCGCGCCTTCCACCAGTTTGCCGGGAGTGCGATTCCAGACCGTAACTTCATGGCCGGCCTTAACCAGATTCGTGGCCATGGCATGCCCCATAATTCCCAGACCCAAGAAACCGACGCGCATCGCAACTTCTCCTGATCG
>DATNKA010000768.1:0-3312 GCA_035603655.1 Candidatus Acidiferrales bacterium
GTCTGCGCAAATGCCTGAACGGTCTGCTCGGGAAGGCCGTCCTGCATCTGCCAAGTCCGGGAAGTGTAGTTGATCGGAGGGTCGTTAAGGGCACAAGCAGTTGCAGACAACACCCAAAAACCCAACGCCACACCCACGATCCGAGTGAAAGACATGGCTAGGACCTTGCCCTCTCCGCGATGTGCATTATATCGCCGGATTCTCGGCAAGGGCGATAAAGCCTGACAAACGACTGGCAGGCCAACGCAGAGCCTTGATGCATAGCGTCGATCAGCGGAACGGATGTTTTGTCGGGTTCAATCGCCTGGTCTCGACAGTTATCTTGCCAGCAGCGCGGCTTGCCCTTGGGTCGATTCAGACGCACTGTTCCGTCCAGCAAGATCGAACAATCCTATTGCCAGTACGGCAAACGACAACCACCAAAGGAACTACCCAATCCCGAGGTCTGCCCACTCCCTCGGGCCGTTTCGGACTTTGAGAACTCGAAAGATAGGGTTGGTCGTAGCAAAGATTCCGCCGGGACGAAAATCATCTTACCCATCGGTTTTGACTCGCGGCAGGAGATACGACGAAGCCATGTGGTTCCCTCAATCAGTCAATCGTTTGAACCAACGCCGCGGCAAAGATGTTCCACCCGTTTTTAGTTCGCGTGAAGAACCCTCCTTTCTGCATCTATACTTGGAGGCTGAGACAAGCGCGCAAAATGAAGTTGAGGATGCAGCAGGAATGAAAGCGCTTCTACTTTCAAAGTATCGTCATCTTGAAATCACGGATGTACCGACACCGAGACCAGGCCCGGATGAAGTCCTCGTGCGAGTCGCTGCCTGCGGGATTTGCGGCAGTGACGTGCATGGATACGACGGCTCCTCGGGGCGTCGCATACCACCCCTTATTATGGGACACGAGGCAGCAGGATCGGTCGCCGCCCTGGGAGCCGCCGTTACAGGTTTGACAGAGGGCGACCGGGTCACTTTCGATTCCACCATCTTCTGCGGCAGATGCCCGTCTTGCTTGCGAGGGGAGATCAACCTTTGCGACAAGCGTAGGGTGTTGGGCGTTTCCTGCGCAGACTACCGCTGCGACGGCGCCTTTGCCGAGTTCGTAGCCGTGCCACGGCATGTCGTTCACCGCCTTCCGGCAAGTTTGTCGTTCTGTGATGCTGGGATGGTGGAAGCCGTTTCGGTAGCACTGCACGCGGTTTCGCTTTCAAACATCGTTGCTGGACAAACAGCACTGGTGGTCGGCGCCGGAATGATCGGACTGCTGACCTTGCAGGCGCTCCAAGTAGCCGGTTGCTCCAGCGTTTATGTCGCCGATGTGGATGCTTCGCGGCTAAAGCTTGCCGCCAGCCTGGGCGCGAATGCTTTGCGAACCACGGAAAACAATCTGGTGTCGCAGATTGCTGCGCTTACCGATGGAAGGGGTGTCGATGTGGCAGTCGAAGCAGTGGGAGTCGATGAAACAGTTCGCACCGCGATAGACTGCGTCGGCAAAGGCGGCAGGGTCACGCTGGTCGGCAATCTCTCGCCTGAGGTGACATTGCCCCTGCAAAAAGTGGTGACCCGCCAGATACGGCTGCAAGGGTCTTGCGCTTCTGCGGGAGAATATCCGCAAGCCATTGACCTGGTGGCTCGGGGAACGATCCGGGTCAAACCGCTGATCAGCGCGGTCGCTCCACTTGAAGAAGGGCCACATTGGTTCGAACGTTTGTATTCCCGCCAACCGAACCTGATGAAGGTGATCCTCACTCCCGGCGACGTTGAATTAAGCGGTTGATTCCCGGTCAAATTACCATGAGCGCCGAACTTTTCGACCTAAGCGGGCAGGTTGCAATCGTCACCGGCGCGAGCCGTGGTTTGGGACAACACATGGCCCGCACCCTGGCGAAGGCGGGAGCGAACCTCGTTATCACCAGCCGCGAACCAAGCCTTCTGGCTGCTTCCGAAGCTGCGATCAAGACCACTGGCCGGCGCGTTCTTTCACTGGCACTCGATGTGCGCTATCCGGAAAGCATCAAGAATATGGTAGCTGAGGCGCAGGCGTTCTACGGGCGACTCGATATTTTGGTGAACAATGCCGGCTGCAACCTCCGTAAACCTGCGCTTGATGTCACTTGGGAGGATTGGAACTTGATACTAGATACGAACCTGCGCGGGAGCTTCTTCGTTGCTCAGGAAGTTGCGCGCCACATGATTCCACGGCGTTACGGGCGGATCATTAATATTGGGTCCGTGACGAGCGTCGCCGGTTATGCCGGCCTCGGTCCTTATGGCGCCAGTCGGGGGGGCATCCGCCAGTTGACCATGAGTCTGGCGGATGACTGGGGTAAGCACGGCATTACCGTCAATTGTCTGGCGCCGGGCTGGTTCTGTACAGAGCAGAACAAGGTGCTCTATGAGAACAAAGAATGGGTGGAATATCTCTGTGACAGGATTCCAGTGAAACGGCCGGGAGAGCTTCGTGATCTTGATGGAGCGGTGGTTTTCCTAGCGGCAGAATCCAGCCGCTACGTGACTGGACAAACTCTGCTGGTAGACGGCGGTATCTCTACCGGCGCGACCAAGGCGTTGGTGGAACGAAAGTAGACTGCAAAACGCTGCACCGCCATTAGTGCGTGACCGTTACTTCGTACCAGGTTGTTACGGGCTTACCCAACGGAATCTCCCATCCTCCGTTTTTCCTCTCAGCAAGGATCGCCTCGCCCATGGGCTGGCCCGAACCGTCCAGCGGTTGTGCGGAAACAGCTTTGGCTCGATCCAACTTTCGCAGCGTAATCCGCCCAACCACGGGCTCAATCAGCGTGGGCGATCCACCCCATTCGGAAAGGTTGCTGCGCCGGTCGTTCCACCGCATGCCTTCGTTTTCGACACGTGACCCGAGCGTCAACAGCAATCTGGAGGCGCGAGAAATTGGCTCCGATTCAAGAGACGTAACCGCAATCGTGCAGAATCTGTTCCGGACCTCCGCCGACAGATTGCTGACGGATTTGCCGTTCGCCTTCACAAATCCAATCAGAGCTTGAGACCGCGGAGTGTCCACCGTGACCAGTCCGGTCATGGCCGAGGAGTTGTACCACGCCAACTGGTTGGTATCGGAGACAATTGGATTGGTGACCTTGGGTGCCGCAAGAGCCGGAACCGATGCACCGTCCAATGAGAGGATACGCGAGCCATGCTGCAGAGGAACAGCGAGCGGAAATCCAGGCGTGAAGTAGGGCCGATCCGTCGCCGGCAGCAGCAGTGCGCTATCGAAGACTTGGTCACGTGTGTAGGAGCGCGGGACGGTGGACTTGGCGGCGCTCACATCTTGGCG
>DATNKA010000769.1:0-13521 GCA_035603655.1 Candidatus Acidiferrales bacterium
ATCGGCGATGGCTGGCGCCGGGATGGGCGTTGTAGGCGTGACCAGCAAATCCACTTCGGCGAAGAAATCATGTGCGCGGCGGCGCTCGCGATCCAGTTCCTGACGGCGTTGAATGTATTCCGCCGCCGTAATCTGCGCCCCAGAGCGGATGCGCCGCAACGTCTCCGGCTGGTACAGTTCCGGCGTCCGTGCAAGATTTTCGGCATGATAAGCGTAAGATTCGGCAGCTTGTACGGTGCGGTCCGTGGGCACGTCCAGTCGAAGGTCAAGACTTTTCGCCACCAGCGTTCGGATGACAGCAAGAGCTTCGTCAACGGCCGCGCGAACCTCAGGATGAAGGTCGTCGTAAAAATAGGTGCGCGGAATACCAATGCGAAGAGTCTTCGTGGATTCGACAAGAACCGAGACATAATCAGATGCAGCAACATCGACGCTGTTAGTGTCCAGCGGGTCATATCCCGCGATGGCCTGCAACACAACCGCGGCATCGCTGACCGCCGCGGCCAGTGGACCCACGTGATCGAGCGACCACGAGAGCGGAATCACGCCGCGGGTGGACACGCGCCCATAGGTCGGCTTGATTCCCACACACCCGCACAGCGCCGCCGGTTCACGGATGGAGCCAGCCGTGTCGGTCCCAACCGCCGCGTAACCCAGCCCGGCAGCAACGGCGGCGGCCGATCCTCCCGACGATCCTCCAGCGATATGTGGCGCATTCCACGGATTATGCACGTCCCCAAAAAAGCTAACCAGCGAGCTTCCGCCATACGCGAACTCGTGCAAATTGTTCTTGCCGAGAATCACCGCGCCGGCTTGCCGCAGCCGCCGCACTATTTCCGCATCTTCGGTGGGGATGCGATTCGGATAAAGCGCGCTGGCAGCGGTGGTGCGCGTGCCCGCAGTATCAATGAGATCTTTTATTGCGATCGGAATCCCGTGCAGCGGCCCGCGCCATTGCCCGCGAGAGATTTCGGCCTCTGCAGTCCGCGCTTCCGCCAGCGCTGATTCGGCCGTCACGGTGATAAAGGCGTTCAGCTCGGGATTAAGTTTCCCGATGCGATCAAGGCAAGCACGAGCGAGTTCCAGCGGGGAAATCTCTCTCCGCCGAAGACGCGGAGCAAGTTCAACAATGGTTTCGAGAATAGGCATGGCAGTTGACGGCTCAATTGTAGTGGCCGCCGGCAGGGCCGATGTCCGCAAACCGACAGCGGCACCTGGATCTTTGTCATTTGGCACTTTGCCCTTCGGAGGCAACCCTGCAACGGAGGCTATAATCAAAAGTCGTTCGTGCGGACCGGGAGGCAAAATGGCGGAAATGACGATCGTTCCGGTGGAGACGCCAGTCACAACCCACGGTTTCTTTATTGACGGCCGGTGGGTGGAGGACGGAGACGCAGTTGAAGTCCGATCGCCATTCAACGGCAGCGTTGTCGGACGAGTCACCCAGGGGCGACGCGAACACGCCGCTGCCGCAATTGCCGCCTCAGTGAAGGCTTTTGGCACTACCCGTCGACTTCCGGCCTTCGAGCGGCAGCGCGTGCTCCGGCGTGTAGCTCAGGCCATTGCTGAGCGCCGAGAAGAATTCTCCCGCACCATCGCGCAGGAGGCTGGCAAACCAATCAAGCTGGCGCGCACGGAAGTGGACCGCGCGGTTTTTATCTTCAACGTCGCCGCCGAAGAAACTACGCGAATTTACGGTGAATATCTTCCCCTCGACTGGCAGGAGTTTACAGCCGGGCGCTGGGGCATCGTGAAACGCTTTCCCCTCGGCCCGGTCGCGGGCATCACGCCTTTCAATTTCCCGCTGCACCTGGTGGCACACAAAGTTGCGCCGGCAATCGCCGCGGGCTGCTCCATGGTCTTGAAGCCTGCGCCGCAAACACCGCTGTCGTCCCTGCTGCTGGCGGAGTGCGTTCAGCAGGCAGGCTGGCCTGATGGCGGCCTTAATGTCTTGCCGCTTTCGAACGAGGACGCGGGCCTGCTGGTAACTGATGAGCGGATAAAACTGATCACTTTTACGGGCAGCGTGCCCGTTGGTTGGGAGATCAAGCGCCGCGCTGGCAAAAAGAAAGTCGCATTGGAACTCGGGGGCAACGCCGGAGCCATCGTGCACAGCGACGCCGATCTGGCTTATGCCGCCGACCGGTGTGTTACCGGAGGCTTCGCTTATGCCGGACAGAGCTGCATCTCCGTGCAACGCATTCTGGTGGAGCAATCGGTCTATGGCAAGTTCACCGACTTGCTCTGCGACGGCGTCAGGAAATTAAAGACCGGCGATCCTATGGAGGAATCGACCGACGTGGGTCCGCTGATCCGCGAGAGTGATGCGATGCGCGTGACCGCCTGGGTTGACGACGCTGTTCGCACTGGCGCTCGTTTGTTGTGCGGCGGTGGGCGCAAGGGCTCCGTGGTCGATCCGACGGTTCTGACCGGGACCAGGCCAGAGATGAAAGTGAACTGTCAAGAAATTTTCGGCCCCGTCGTAACCGTGGAACCGTACCATAATTTTGAGGAAGCGCTTCGCCGAATCAATAACTCGAATTATGGCCTGCAGGCGGGATTGTTTACTCGCGACGTGAAACTGCTTTTCCAGGCTTACGACGAATTGGAAGTCGGGGCTCTGATTGCTGGAGATATTCCTTCCTTCCGCATCGACCAGATGCCTTATGGCGGCGTGAAGGATTCCGGTCTTGGCCGGGAAGGTCTGCGTTACGCGATCGAGGAAATGACCGAGCCGAAACTGTTAGTGATGAATGTGCGCTAAGCGACATAAGCAGAATTGAGATCTTTAGGACCGACATTGTTGCCTCGGCGTTCAATTTGAGACAGTCCGCAAATTTCTTGCTGAAGTACGCGACAAGTTCACGCGAAATATTTATAATTTCCAGTTCTCCTGGCTGACGCGAGGAAAAATCTATGGGAATTTTTGTTGCGTTGTAACCGTTTAGCTTCCATCTATATCCATATATTGAGAAGTCCGCTGGGTCTCATTTCATATTTCTAGAAGTCGTACGTAAGCATGCCGCAGATTTTTCATCGCAGTGCGAATACCCTGTCGCGGGCCACGATTTTTGGCGCCGTCTTCGTGATTGCCGTGCTCGGTTTGGTGGCGTACGAGGTTCAGGGCTCGCCTTACGTTACCTATGCGGGTGTGCGAAAACCGCAACCAGTGCCCTTCAGCCACCAGCACCACGTTGCGGGCCTGGGCATTGACTGCCGCTACTGCCACACTTCGGTGGAGACTTCGAGCTTCGCCGGTATCCCTCCCACCAAGACCTGCATGAACTGCCACTCGCAGATCTGGACCAACGCAGAGTTGCTGGAGCCAGTTCGCGCCAGCTACCGCTCCGGCCAGTCGTTGCAATGGACGCGAGTGAACCAGCTTCCGGACTTCGTTTTCTTCAATCACAGCATTCACGTCACCAAAGGTGTGGGATGCAATACCTGCCACGGGCCGGTTGACCAGATGCCGCTTATGTATCAGCAGGAATCATTGCAGATGGAATGGTGTTTAGGCTGCCATCGCGCGCCGCAGAATCATCTTCGGCCGCGCGATCAGGTTTTCAATATGCGCTATCGGCCGCCCTCCAGTGCCCATCCAGTTGTTGTGGATGGACAGAGTTATACAGATCAGGTCGATCTGGGGACGGCGCTGGTAAAAAAATACAACGTCCGCAGCGTGGGCGACATTACGAGTTGCAACACATGTCATCGATGAGGTGGATTTGAAAGGGCACGGCTTCAGCCGTGCCGCTAATGAGTGATTAAAGGAATGCGGCTTTTAGCCGCAGAGGCTGACCTCGTTGTTAGTTGATATTTGAAAATGGACGATCAAATCAAATCCGGGTCACATGAGTCCAAGCGCGAAGACGTTTGCCCAACCAAAAAAGGCAAGCTCGATCTCGACTCCCTGCGCGACCAAATCAACGAGGCCAACGAAAAAACCGGTCCGGAATATTGGCGCAGCCTCGAAGAGCTGGCGGGCAGTCCCGCGTTCCAGGAGGCCTTGCACCGCGAGTTTCCCAAGGGCGCTTCCGAGTGGGTCGATTCGGTTTCGCGGCGCGGCTTCCTTAAAGTGATGGGTGCGTCCATGGCGCTGGCGGGGATGAGCGGCTGCGTGAAACTTCCGCAGGAGCCGATCGTTCCTTACGTGCGCCAGCCGGAAGAAGTGATTCCCGGCCGTCCCATGTTTTACGCGACCGCGATGACGCTCGCCGGATACGCCAGCCCACTGCTGGTCGAGAGTCACCTCGGGCGTCCGACAAAAATTGAAGGCAACGACCGGCATCCTGCGTCGCTCGGCGGCACCGACATTTTCGCGCAGGCGTCGATTCTCGGTATGTACGATCCAGACCGCTCGCAGAGCGTGATGTCGCTGGGCGACCAACGGTCGTGGCAGTCGTTTATCACCGCGATTCGCGGGCCGCTGAGCGCGCAGAAATCACTGCAAGGCGCAGGGATTCGCATTCTGACGCCGACCATTTCTTCGCCGACGCTCGCTGATCAGATGCGCAGCTTCCTGAAGATTTATCCCCAGGCCAAGTGGCATGTGTATGAGCCGGTCAATCGCGACAACGTGCTCGAAGGCGCGAAGCTGGCCTTCGGCCAGCCGGTGGAGACGCGCTACGATTTCGAGAAGGCCGACGTAATCGTCTCGCTCGACGCCGACTTCCTGTATGCGGGGTTTCCGGGAAATGTCCGCTACATCCGGGACTTCGCCAAACGCCGCAATCCCGACGGCAACATGAACCGGCTGTATGTGATCGAGAGCACGCCGAGTTCGACGGGAGCAAAGGCGGATCATCGGCTGCCGCTGCGAGCTTTGGATATCGAAAATTTTGGGCGTGGCCTTAGCTCCCTGCTCAGCATGAACCTGAATGGAGAGGGCGCGTTGGCTGGCCTCGATCCGTCGCATTCGTGGAACGCTGATGAGCGCGCGGTTGCAGGGAGTCTAGTTCGAGATTTGGCAAGCCATCGGGGATCGAGCCTTGTGGTCGTGGGGGATCATCAGCCCCCAGCTGTGCACGCAGTTGCACACGCAATGAACCAATCGCTCGGGAACGTGGGCAAAACAGTTTTCTATACCGATCCCGTCGATGCCAACCCCGTTGTCCAGAACCAATCTATCGAAACTCTTGTGGACGACATGCGCGGCGGGTTCGTCGATCTGTTGGTGATCATCGGGGGCAATCCGGCCTACGACGCGCCTGCCAATCTGAACTTCGCCGACGCGCTCAAAAATGGCAGGACTCAACTGCGTGTACACCTTGGCCTCTATCAGAACGAAACCGCCGAACTATGTCAGTGGCACATCAATCAGGCTCATGAACTCGAAGCTTGGGGAGATGCGCGCACCTATGACGGAACCGTTAGCATTGTTCAGCCGCTGATTGCGCCGCTGTACAACGGCAAGAGTGCCCTGGAATTCGTTGCGCTGCTCTCCACACAAGCCGATGCCTCAGGTTACGACCTGGTTCGCGCTTACTGGCAGAAGGAACACACTGGTGGGGACTTCGAGCAATTCTGGCGAAAATCCCTGCACGATGGATGGATTGTAGGTACGACGTTCGAAGCAAAACCAATTTCTTTAAAGACGACCAACGTTCCGGGCTTTGGTTCAACCGGTAACGCCCTCGAGCTCAACATCCGTCGCGATCCTACCATCTACGACGGACAATTCTCCAACAACGGCTGGCTGCAGGAATTACCCAAACCGATGACCAAGCTAACTTGGGATAACGCCGTGCTCATCGGTCCCAAAATGGCGGAGCGCCTGCAGATTAAAGTGGAAGACGTCGTCGAGCTGGAATTGAACGGCCAGAAAGTCACCGGCCCCGTGTGGATTCAAGCCGGCCATCCCGACAACTCCGTCACGGTGACGTTGGGCTACGGCCGCAAGCGAGCCGGCCGCGTCGGTACTGCACAAGGGTTCGATGCCTACGGGTTGCGCACGACTGCTGCGCCATGGATCGCGACCGGCCTCGAAATCCGCAAGACCGGAGAAACTTACAAGCTGGCATCCACGCAGGGCTACCAGACAATGGACACGCCTGATGGCGGCCATCGTCCGCTGGTTCGCGAGACCACGCTGGAGGAATATCGCAAAGCGCCCGACTTCGCGCATGAAGAAGAAGCAGAGCCAGCGCCGGGGCTCACGCTCTACAAGCCCTATCCCTATGAAGAAGAATCTTACGCCTGGGGCATGACCATTGACCTCAACTCCTGCGTGGGTTGCAACAACTGCATGCTGGCCTGCCAGTCGGAGAACAACATCGCCGTCGTCGGCAAAGAGCAGACGGTCATTGGACGCCACATGCACTGGATCCGCGTCGATGCTTATTACCAGGGCGACCGCGACAATCCCAAAGCATTCTTCCAGCCCGTGCCCTGCATGCAGTGTGAGAACGCTCCGTGCGAAGTGGTCTGCCCGGTCGGTGCCACCAATCATTCGAGCGAAGGCCTGAATGACATGGTCTACAACCGCTGCGTGGGTACGCGCTATTGCTCGAACAACTGTCCTTATAAGGTGCGGCGATTTAACTTCCTGCTTTTCCAGGACTGGGAAACGCCGCAGTACAAGATGATGCGCAATCCCGACGTCAGCGTGCGCAGCCGCGGCGTGATGGAAAAGTGCACCTACTGCGTGCAGCGCATCAACGAACACAAGATCGACGCTGAAACTGCTTCGGTGCGCGAAGGCAAGGAAATCAAGATCAATGACGATGAGTTGAAAACGGCCTGCCAGCAGTCCTGTCCGGCGGGCGCAATCATATTCGGCAACATTAACGACCCCAACAGCAAGGTTTCAAAGCTGAAAGCGCAGTCGCGCAATTACAGCTTGCTGGGCGAGCTCAACACGCGCCCGCGCACAACTTATCTGGCGGAAGTCAGTAATCCGAATCCGGAACTGAAAGGGTGAGCGCCGCAGAATGTTCGAGGGTTACAGGAATTTGGTTTGGGTTGGGCACGGCTTTAGCCGTGCCGTTAGCAGCCGATTTGAAATGGGCTTTTGCTCCTGAAGGGAAGCTGGCAGAAGAGCATGGATGAGCAATACAAGACGACGGTCGATGCGCAACGCGCGCCGGTGATCGAACCCGGCCACACTTTTGGTACCGTCACGGAAAAAATCAGCGCCATCGTGCTGACCCGTCCTGCTTCGAACGGCTGGTTCCTGGGATTCGGCGTCGCTTTCATGCTCACGATGATGCTGCTGTTCGCCATCGGATACCTGTTTCTCAAAGGCATCGGCATCTGGGGCGTTACCATCCCCATTGGATGGGGCTTCGCCATTGTGAACTTCGTGTGGTGGATTGGAATCGGCCACGCCGGAACGCTCATCTCCGCCATCCTTCTTCTGTTGCGGCAGTCGTGGCGTAACTCCATCAATCGTTTCGCCGAAGCGATGACCTTGTTCGCCGTCGCCTCGGCGGGAATTTTCCCCGCCATCCACGTCGGCCGGCCGTGGCTGGCGTACTGGCTCTTCCCTTATCCCAACACTATGCGGGTGTGGCCGCAATTCCGCAGCCCGCTGATGTGGGATGTGTTCGCCGTTTCTACCTACGCGACCATCTCAGCCTTGTTTTGGTTTATAGGTCTGGTTCCCGACCTTGCAACCCTGCGCGATCGCGCGACTCATCCCGCGGCCCGGCTGATCTATGGCGCGCTTTCCCTGGGCTGGCGCGGATCCGCGCGCCACTGGCACCGCTATGAGACTGCCTATCTTCTTCTGGCTGGATTGGCTACGCCGCTCGTGCTCTCGGTTCACACGGTAGTAAGTTTTGATTTTGCCGTCGGCATCGTTCCCGGCTGGCACACTACTATTTTTCCGCCTTACTTCGTTGCCGGCGCGATCTATTCCGGCTTCGCGATGGTTTTGATGCTGGCAATTCCCATTCGCAAGATTTACGGCCTCGAAGATTTCATCACCGAGCGTCATCTGCAGAACTCTGCAAAAGTGATGCTGGCTACGGGATTGATCGTAGCCTACGGTTACGGCATTGAAGCCTTCATGGGTTGGTACAGCGGCGATCGCTACGACGCCTTCACCATCTGGAACCGCCTGCACGGTCCTTATGCCATCCCCTACTGGTCACTCCTGGCGTGCAATATCTTCATCCCACAAGTCCTGTGGATCCGCAAGCTGCGCACCAGTCCAGTGGCACTTTTCCTGATTTCTTTTGTGATCCTCATAGGCATGTGGCTGGAGCGCTTCATCATCGTAGTCGTCAGTCTGCATCGCGACTTCCTGACCTCGTCCTGGGGAATGTACTATCCCACGCGCTGGGATTGGATGACGTACATCGGCACCATTGGCATGTTCCTTGCCGCGATGTTCCTGTTCCTGCGCCTGTTGCCTGCGATCTCGATTTTTGAAATGCGGACTCTCCTGCCCGAAGCGGAGGTCAAGGCCGAATGAAACGCGATCCGGTATACGGCATCATGGCGGAGTTTGCTTCGGCTCAGGCCCTGGTTGACGCCGCCAAGCGCACGCATGAAGCTGGTTATCAAAAAATCGATGCCTACAGTCCGTTTCCCATTGAGGGCCTGGCGGAGGAGATGGGCTTTCACCGGAACTCGGTTCCTCTGGTGGTACTCATTGGCGGCATCGTCGGCGGCCTGACTGGCTACCTGATGCAGTACTGGATGTCCGCTGTCGACTACCCCCTGAATATTGGAGGAAAGCCGCCGCATTCCTGGCCCGCATTTATCGTCATCACTTTCGAAATGACGATCTTGTTTGCCGGCGTCTCGGCCGTGCTTGGCATGCTTGCGCTGAACGGTTTGCCCATGCCGTATCATCCCGTGTTTAATGTGCCGCGGTTCGCGCTGGCCTCGAAGGACCGTTTCTTCCTGATCGTGTTTTCTTCCGACCCTAAATATGATCCGACGGGCACACGCAACTTCATGGAGGGACTGGCGCCACGCTCGATCTCGGAGGTGCCCAGCTAAAATGTGCACTCCGCAAAAAAAACCGTGGGGGGACAGCCGCCGCCGGCTTTCCGGTGGGGCCAAGCCCGACGTTTTATCTGTCGTCACAATGCTGCTGGCGGTTGCTCTTACCTCCGCCTGTCGTATCGACATGCACGTGCAGCCACGCGTGAACCCTTTGGCCAAGAGCGATTTCTTTCCCGATCAGCGAGGCGCGCGTCCGCTCGTCGAAGGCACGGTTGCGCGGGGACAGCTGCATGAGGATAGCTACTTCTACACCGGGAAAAACGGCAACACGCCCGGCGATTACATGCCATTTCCCGTGACCAGAGAAGCTCTCGAACGCGGGCGCGAACGCTACGACATTTATTGCGCTCCCTGTCACTCGCGGGTTGGCGATGGCAACGGATTCATTCCGTCGCGCGGATTCTCTCGCAAGCCGCCATCTTTCCACGACCAGCGGCTTCAGAAAGCTGCCCTGGGATACTTCTTCGACGTGATCAGCAACGGCTTTGGCATCATGCCCGACTACTCCGCGCAGATTCCGCCGCGGGATCGCTGGACCATCGTCGCTTACGTGCGCGCGCTGCAATTGAGTCAGAACGCAACCAAAGCCGACGTTCCAGCCGGGCAGAACGTGCCCTCGGACCCGCCGGCGTTTCAAGCGGAACCGGGCTCGGGTGCGACTCTTCCGCTGATCGCGCCTGAGGCTGCCGCCAAACAGATTGGGTCAAAAGAGGAACAGAAATGAGCGCCGCTTCCACTGTACGTCTCGATCTGACGGCACCGGAAGTAGTCAGAAAAATTTCCCAGCGCTCGCTTGTGATCGGCGTTATTTTCGCGCTGATTTCGGGCGCACTGGCGTTTGTCCGTCCCGACGAATTCTATCGCGCCTACCTTCTCGGCTTCATGTGTTGGCTGGGCGTCGCGCTCGGTTCCATGGCGATCCTTATGATCCGCCACTTGACCGGAGGCGGCTGGGGAACGGTGATTCGCCGCATCCTAGGGGCGGCCATGCGCACGCTACCGGTCTTGGCGATTCTCTTCATCCCGATCATTATCGCAGTCGGGCAGCACCGAATTTACCCGTGGGCAATGCCCCTTGAGTCCATCCAGGATACGCACATCCGCGAGCATCTGGAAAAGCACAGCTTCATCAAAGCGAGCTATTTGAACTTTTCCGGCTTCGTCATCCGTGCTTTCTTTTATTTCGCCATCTGGAACGTGCTCTCGTTCCTGCTTTCGAAGTGGTCGAAGCAAACCGACCATGCCGGCGCCCCCGACAATTCAGGACGCTTTAAGGCGGTCGCCGGTCCTGGTCTCATTCTCTACGGATTCACCATCTCCTTTGCCGCCATCGACTGGGTCATGTCTCTCGATCCCAGTTGGATCTCGACCATCTTCGGCCTGCTCATCCTTATCGGTGAAGTGCTCTCCGCCATGTGTTTCGCGGTGGTGGTCGAGCGCATCCTCTTCAACTACAAGCCCATGTCCGAGATGTTGACCCCCGATTTCGTCCACGACCACGGCAAGTGGATGCTGACCTTCATTATGGTCTGGGCCTATTTCTCGTTCTCGCAGTGGCTCATCATCTGGGCCGGGAATTTGCCCGCAGAGATCACTTTTTATCTGAAGCGCCTAAGTAATGGCTGGGGATCGATCGGGCTCTTTTTGGTACTGTTCCACTTCGCCATCCCATTCGCATTGCTGCTGTCGCGCCCTTTCAAACGCGATATTCGAAAGTTGGTATGGCTTGCGGTCTGGATGATGCTGATGCGGTATCTCGATCTGTTCTGGATCATCGAACCGAATTTTTCAAGAACCCTTAACATCACCATGGCCGATGTCGTCGTGCCGATCGCCATCGGCGGAATCTGGCTTTGGTATTTTTTCCGTAACCTGGCTGCGCTGCCGCTGTTGCCAGCCTACGACCCGGACGCTCACGAAGTTTTACAACCGGCACATCAGTAAGCGAAGACTATGAGCGATGAGTTAAAACGCGAGAACACCACGGGGCACGAGAGCTTCGAACATCAGGACCTAAAGCCCGCCGGGATCGTTTACTTCTTTCTGACCCTGGTTGTAGTGACGGTGCTCTGCATGTTCGGCCTCAAAGGCCTCTATGCCTATCTCGACCGTCGCGAAAAGGCTTCGCAGCCAGAAGTGAATCCGCTGCTTGCCAAGGTTCCCGAAGATACGCGCAATGTCGCTCCCGGATACCCGCAGACCGCCTTCCCTAGCCCCAAGCTGGAAGAAGACGAGCGTGGTCAACTGAACGGCGTCAGGATGGAGGAAGAGAAAACGCTCTACAGCTACGGCTGGGTCGACGAAAAAGCGGGAACGGTGCGCATTCCGATCGAGCGCGCTATGGATTTACTGGTACAGCGCGGACTGCCGGTGCGTCCGCAGGGCGCGGCCGATGATAGCTCGGCCACTAACGGTGCGACAAAGAGTAAAGCATTGAGCGGCAAGGGTGAGAAGAAGTGAGCTGTAGAAAATCCAATTCGAGTTTCGCGCTGCGCGCTTTGTTGTCATTCTCGCTTTTGGCGGTTTCCGCGAGCGCCCAAATCAATAGCGGCGTCATGTCCCCTCCGGCGAATACGCGACCTCCCCGTCTGGAGAACGTCGGTATCGAGCAGCATCTTAATGCCCAAGTCCCCCCGGATCTTATCTTCCGCGACGATGCCGGCAAAACCGTGAAGCTCGGAGATTACTTCGGGCGTAAGCCCCTCATCCTCAATCTGGTTTATTACAACTGCACGATGTTATGCGGCGAAGCGCTCGCCGGACTCGCCAGTGCGATGCGTCTGGTGAAGTTCGATGTCGGCAAGGAATTCGACGTGGTCACCGTAAGCTTTGATCCGCGTGAGACTCCAGAGATGGCCGCGGTAAAGAAGATCGACTACGTTAAACGCTATGGCCGAGCCGAAGCCGCTGTGGGCTGGCATTTCCTTACCGGCCAGCCGGAGTCGATAAATGCCTTGACCAGGACTGTGGGCTTCCAATATCAGTACGATGCCAAGAGCAATCAGTACGCGCACGCCACCGCCATCATGGTGCTGACGCCGCAGGGCCGCATCTCGCGCTACTTTTACGGCGTGGATTTTCCGCCCAAGGATTTGCGCATGGGACTGGTGGAAGCTTCGCAAGGCAAGATCGGCAATGCTGTGGACGCGGTGCTCCTCTATTGCTATCACTACAATCCCGAGACCGGAAAATACGGCGCCATGGTCGCAAATATCCTGCGCCTGGCAGCTGCCGCAACCATTCTCCTGCTGAGCGGTTTGATTTTTATTTTGTGGCGGCTGGACCGTTCCGTAGCGAGGAAGACGGCAACGAAGACAAGGTATGCTCAATAATTTTCCATTATGGCCGCAACAGGCTTCCACGTTGGCTGGCCACGTGGACGCGCTCTACATTTTCCTGCTTATCGTGACCGGCATGATGGCTCTGCTGGTCTTTGTCTGCATCATCTTTTTCGCCGCCCGTTACCGTCATCGTCCCGGCGTCCGCGCCGAACAGATAGAAGGTTCGAACGCTTTGGAAATTACCTGGAGCGCGATTCCGTTCCTTATCTTCATGGTGATCTTCGTCTGGGGCGCGCTCGTCTACTTCAAAGAGCGGACTCCGCCCACCGACGCCAGTGAAGTTTATGTCGTGGCAAAGCAATGGATGTGGAAAGTGGAACACGCCGAAGGGCAACGTGAAATCAACGAACTGCACGTTCCCGTGGGACGTGACGTGAAACTGATCATGACCTCGCAGGACGTGATTCACAGCTTTTACATTCCCGCGTTCCGCATCAAGCAGGACGTCCTTCCAGGCCGCTACACCGTGGAATGGTTCCGCGCCACCAAGCCCGGTGTCTATCATCTATTCTGCGCAGAATATTGTGGCACCCAGCACTCCGGGATGGTTGGCTCAATTGTTGTCCAGGAACAGGCGCAATATGAGGCGTGGATGAACGGCGGTTCCACCGGCCCGCTTTCCGCCAGCGGGGAGAAAATCTTCGCTGAACTCGGCTGCGCGACCTGCCATCGCACCGATACCCCAGGGCGCGGGCCGAATTTACAGGGGGTTTTCGGTCAACCTGTTCAACTCGAAGACGGCCGCACCGTCACTGCGGACGAGAACTATCTGCGAGAATGCATCCTGGATCCGGGCGCCAAGCGGGTCAAGGGATTCCAGCCGATCATGCCCACGTTTCAGGGGCTGGTCAGCGAGGAACAGGTCAATGCTTTGGTCGCTTATATCAAATCGATCTCCGCCAACAAGCCGCCGGGCGGGGCGAAGGCGACTGCGAGTGTAGTCGCGCCGCGACACGAGCCAGGTGAGACAAGAGCTCAGGCCGGTGAGCGCGTCCACGCACAACCGAACGGAAGTCAGGTGCAATGAGTATGAGTATGACCACCCCGATACTGCAACCCGTTGAGCGCGAAAACTATCTGAACAAGGAGTACGGAGTGTGGTCGTGGCTGCTCACCACCGACCATAAACGCATCGCACTTCTATATCTCATCTCGATCACCTTCTTCTTTTTCATTGGTGGCTTTTTTGCATTGCTCATCCGCCTCGAACTGCTGACTCCCGTCG
>DATNKA010000770.1:0-9753 GCA_035603655.1 Candidatus Acidiferrales bacterium
CGAATGTTGTTTTGCGGCTGCACGGTAAGAGACGAGCTCACAAATCTCGTGCGCAGGTAATCAACATTAACGCGAACTGCAAATGGCCCGGAAATGTTGTGTTCGATCCCTGTTCCTACCGCCCAAGAGAAGCGCGTCAGCCATCCCCGGTAATACAGTTGACCCACTGGAACCGAGCCATCCACCAGGCTAACGCCGCCGAGGGCACGAACGAGCAGTCGGGTGTTCTCGTTCTGAGCGGGAACAAACACTGGACCGGCGAGAAAACCAAGGTTGTAGCTACCATGGCCGGAGCGGGAGTCCCTACCCGCGCTAACATAACTGGAATCCAAGGTCGCTCCCCAGCGCGGAGTGAAGTCGATCGCTGCTCCAAGATCAACGCCCTGCATATTGACCGTTGGCTTTCCTGAAAAATTCAGGCCAGCGTAGCCGTAACCGACGGAGACGTTACATTCAGGACCCTTGACCGCTGGAATCGCGCCATTGAATCCAACTTGTCCCAGTAACGGGCTCGCCCACAGCAGCGACACGATGGACAATCTTGTTGAAAATCGCAAAGCGCCCAATTTGATCCCCATCTTGCGGCAGCCTGTCAATAAACCATCAGAAAAGCTGTTCCGCTCAGATCATTCATCGTAGCTGTCACAGTAGTCATCCCCGAACTAGTGCTCGTCGCGATGCCCGTTGGAGTGACAACTGCCACGCTCGCATTCGAAGACGTCCAGGTTACCGACGATGTGACGTCTCTGGTCGTGCCATCGCTGAACTCGGCGAGAGCAGTGAACCGTGTGAAACCGCCGTGTTCGAGATTTGTCGCGGCGAGCGATACCCGCAGCGAAGTGGCCGTTGCGCTGGTGACGGTCAAAGTTGCCGTTCCAAGCTGCCCGCCAAAGAGTGCTGTGATCGTTGCCGTTCCCGGTTCGAGTCCAGTAGCCTCACCCATCGTTGCCGGCAGGTTGCTGACGGTGGCGACCGATGCCGCCGAGGACGTCCACAGAACCGACGTCGTCAGGTCCTGAGTATTGCCGTCTGCGAAGGTGCCGGTAGCCACAAAAGCTAATTCAGTCTGCTGGGGGATGCTTGCGGTTTGCGGTGAAACTCGTATCGACGTCAGTGGGGAACCGTCGACCACAATGGCACAGTTCGCGTTGAGCGATCCGAGTTGTGCGGTGATAGTTGCATTTCCCTGGGATTGTGCGGTCACTTTGCCGGCACGGTTGACGCTCGCGAGGTTCGGCGCGGACGACGTCCAAGTGACGATGTTGGTAATCACCTGAGTGCTGCCATCGCTGAACGTTCCGGTAGCGACGCAGTTTGTGGAAGTGGTCGGCGCGAGTACGGCACTTGCCGGGGTGACAGAGATCAAAGAGAGCGTGGCGGAGCTGATATTCAGCGGCGCCATACCCGAGACTCCATCAAAAGTGGCGGAAATGTTGGCCGTACCAGGCCCGATTGCGGTCGCCGTGCCCCCCGCTCCGACGGTGGCCACTGCATGATTGTCAGAGGCCCAAGTGCAATCGCTGGTAATGACCTGTGTCGTGTGATCGCTAAAGACGCCGATCGCGGCGAAGGTCAACCTAGTACCCGGGGCAATGGTGCGTCCTGAGGGAGTGACAGAGATGGATACGATCGTGGCATTGGAGACGTCGAGTGTGGTCAATCCGCTGATCGAACCCAGCGTCGCAGTAATTGTCGTGGATCCCGGGGTTAGAGCCTTCGCCCGGCCACTGCCTCCGATCGTCGCGACGGCAGTGTTGGATGAAGTCCAGGACACCAGTCCGGTCACATTGTGAGTGCTTCCATCGGTGTACGTACCGATTGCCTGAAACTGCTGGCTCGTGAACGGCACGATTTTCTTGTTTACAGGCCGGACCGTGATGGAAGATAGAACGGCAGACTGGACATTCACCGTCGTGCTTCCGGTGACGGAGCCGGACGTAGCGGAGATCGTAACCGAGCCCAGAGTGAGCGCTGTTGCCAGTCCGCCTCCAGCGATCGACGCCACACTTATGTCCGACGAGGACCAAGTGACGGAATCAGTAATGTCCTCCGAGCTGTGATCGGAATATGTACCGGTAGCCGTGAAGGGTTGGAGTGCGCCCAGAAGCAAGGCCGCATTGGCTGGTGTTATAGCGATCGAGACCAGGGATCGTGATGGACCTGGTGACGGACCTGGTGATGGACCACCAACCCCCGGACCGAGGCTGCCGGCGCCACAACCAACTAATAAGCTGAGGCACACCAAGACAATTGGAGCTCGAAGTGGTTTCATGGGGTAGTCCGTCTTGTTGCTTAGGGCATTTGCAGGAGGCGTGCCAGTTCAAGTGATCGTCTCCTGATGCTAACTAATGCTTTTACTGCAGGTTGGCTAGGCAGCATGGCGATCAGTGGCCAAACACAACCGCAAGAGTTTTCGCTTTATAGGTACTGCAAGGGGAAGTCAGATCCCGAGCAACGGCAAATGGTCCAAAAGACAAGATATCAAGGAGGGCAAAACAAGCGCCTATGCAGCGCCGTTTCGTGCCTCCTTGGCCCTATCCGCCTTGACCCGTTGAAAGTCTCTCGTGAGGGCAGGAATATTCCCAATAATAGCCGAGGGTGCAACGGGCACAGATCCATCCGGCCTCAGCGAAGAATGCGAGTTTCGTCCGTCGTGGGCGATTTGCATGATGATCCGTCCCCCGCGCGGATGAACGGCAGTCGTGACCGCTCGCCAGCCCGCAATCTGTTCTGCCGTGTAGATTCCGGGGGCGTTTGGGTAGCCCTGGGCATCAGCACTAACTGCCGTTCCTTAAGAGATGATGAGACCCGCCGAAGCGCGCTGGGCGTAATACTCGGCGTTCATCGGGGTCGGCACATTGTTGGCTCCGGCACGCATCCTCGTGAGCGGCGCCATAATGATTTGATCCGGAAGCTGGATGGCTCCGGTCTGTAGCGGACTGAAGAGCGATTCTTTTGACATTGCGAACTTTCCTTTTATTGTCGACAAAGCCACAATTGGTTGGCGTTGGGCCCCCTTCTTGGTAGGATTTTCCTACCGATGGGTAACTTACAATTCCACACTCGAATACCTGACTACGACCAAGATCGGCGAGAAGGGCCAGCTTACTGTTCCCAAACAGTTCCGCGAGGATCTTGGGTTGGGAAATGGTGCGCCCTTTGCGGTCTTGCGCCTAGGGGATGGTCTCATCCTTCTGCCGGAACAGCAGCGCTTTGAACAACTGTGCCAACAAGCAAGCTCAAGTCTGACTGCCGCAGGCTTGACGTCGGGCGACCTCCTCGCGACACTCCCCGAAGCCCGCAATCGGGTTTACGCACGCCGCTACGGAAAGAAGGCACCAGCCACCGCCCTCCGGCGCCGTTCTCGAAGCTATCGCGGAAAGTGACCGGGCAACGCAGAATCCGCCTCTTCTTCGATTCAAACGTCCTAACCGGAGGAATTTTTTCTCCCTGGGGACTCGACAAGGCCACGTTGTCGCTTTGTGCCGCGAAAGTCTTTAGGCTGGTTCTGGCCGAAGTAGTGCGCGATGAAGTCGAAGAGAACCTACTCCTTCATGCAGAACGTCTGCCTGCCCTCGATGCCGACCAGTTGATTGAAGATTACCGACACCTCATCAAACTCACCAACCCCGAAATCGTTCCCTACCCCGACAAGGACTTGGTTCGTTTGAATCGGCACCTGATCCGCCACGCAGCCGATGTCCCGGTCCTCCTGTCAGCCATGGTCAGCAAACCAGATTGGCTGCTTACCCACAATATGAAGCACTTCACGAACTCCGTCGTTCAACGGACGTCGGTGCGCATTGCCACGCCAGCAGAGTTCTTTCGGGCGCTGTCGGCGTTATTCCGGTAGAGACAACGTCACCGAACAGATTCGCCGATCCGCGGACACCGGTGTCTAATTTCAACTCACCCTTTCCGGAAGCCGCACATTTGACGAGTCCAGCCGACTGAAGCAAATTTGCAAACCAGCAACGGTTGCACTTCACCGAAGGTTGATGTTCCAACCTTCACCTTTCGCAGCGATGCGAGGAAAATCTCGGCTCAGCATACCAATTGAAAAAGACCACAGCGCGATTTGCTCGGGCACTTGCGACGATGCTTGTCATTGTCGTCTTGGTTAAAGCGCAGAACGTTTAGGTTCCCGGTCTTTTGAAAATGTCCCCGCGGTTGGGTTGCAGTCCGATACAGGCGAACATCCCCTGATTTGCTGGACGTTAGGGTTGAATTGCGCTTTTGCGTCTGCCAAGTATCGCTGGACGTAATGGACTCGGTCCCTTGGCCGATGCTGGCAAGGAGTAGCTTTTCCAGGCCCTCGCCGACCAGACAAAAAAGGCCAAGCGTCATCATCATCTACTAATCTGCCCCCTTGAAATGCTCTTCGACCTTTCACGGTCTACCTGTTCATGGCAGAATCGCAAGCCGGGCTGCGATTTGTGCTCGATAGAGGCCGACGTTTTCCATTTCATCCTCACGATTCCGCTTGGAACATAACCGCACTTGTGACGTTGTCTGGGCGGCGGTCGAGGTATAACGAGTCCAAAGGTTCGTTTCTGGTCACTCCGCCAACACAATAAAATTCGAGGGATCAGACAGACGGGTGGTGGGTATGCGAACGGTGGCCCACTCAAGTTCTGACGGGTGGCCCATTCAAGCCCTCTTTTGGCTTGAGTGGGATATCTGAAGGAATGTCCACCCCTACGGCTTCATCGGATCCACATTCTCCAACTGCGTATAAGTCCCGCGCAAATATAGGTTCGGATTGATGTCGTTGGGGTTCTGCAACAGGATGTTGTTCGTGCCATCCTGCTGCCACGCACCGGTTCCATATTTATTGGTGACGGTGCTCACCGCCCCAGTCTGCGGATTGCGCACGAGTTGGTTATCTCCGGCGTACAGAGTGTAGGCCAGAGCACTGCGGTTCATATAATCCGTGTGCTGGGCAAATTGCTGTTGGCCGGTGTTGAAGCGGTCATTTTGCGCCTTCTGGAAATTTGCGTTGCTCGTGTTGAGTGTATTTCTCAACGCTGCGGCGTTTTGCATGATCTGGGCTTGAGCCGCCGCCGTCTGCCGGTTCAGCATTGCCTGGTTGGCCGCTGTGTCGCTGGCAAGTTTTTGTTGGAAGCGTTGCATCCACTCCGGTGTCGACTGGTAAGCGCCGGCGAGCATTGGGACAAGCATACGCAACACGCCGTCGAGTTGACCCTTGGGCGCTCGAATCGTGCGAACGCTCGCGTAAGTAGTCCAGGTGAAATTTTCCGGACGGCGGGGAAAGATGTCCTTGGTTTTATAAGTCTGCTGACGCACCTCAAAATACTCCTCCATCGTCTGTCCGCGGTAGGCGTACTGGATGCGGCTGCAGACCGCGCCACCGCTGTCCGGAGCTGTGCCAAACGCGGCCATCGACCGTTGGTTATAAGCGTTGATCTGCAGTTGCCATTGCTCGGCATCGTCGCTGGGCCCAATCCGACCGACGATGGGATCGGGCCGCACTAACGGCGCGGCATATTCCAGAAACTCCTCCGGACTTACCGGCTCCATGATCTTGCAATGGAAGCGGCGGAAGTTTTCCATGTGGCCGGGATTGCTGGCCCAGTTCGAGGCAAAATCGGGCAACATCTGCGCGCCATAGAGCCCGTCTGGGCTGGAAATTCGCCACGCCAGCGTGGGAGCCAGCCCGCAACTGTCGTCCCGAATGATAATGCCGTCAAAGTTCCAGTCCGCAGGAATTTGAAAACGAGCCGCCACAATTCCCCACGCAGGGTCCTCTATCTCAACCCATCGCGTGCGATTGCTGATGTTCACTCTTCCCGGGGGGGCGCTTTGCATCTCGCGGCTTGGCTGCGGGACCTTGGTTCCGAAATCCTGGTTTGTGGAACTCCGGTTCTGGAAATTCCGGTTTTCGGAATCCGGCGTCGGGCGCGGACTCGAATTGATGGCAGCCTGCCCCGCGAACCACAGCGTCCCCGGCATCGCAGACGAAGCCGGAGTCGCAGCCTCTAATTCGCTCTGCGGAACCGAAGACTCGGCCACATAAAACCGTCCGCCCGGAGCCGCAATCGCAATCACCACCAGCGACACGCCTTCGCCGTTCTCATCGACTCCCGTGAAATGCCCGATGGCGATATCTAAGCCGTGCAACCTGTCGGGATCATTCTGCAGCATCTGAAAATTCTCGTACTGCGATCGAAGATGCCCGGCTACACTCTTCACCACATCGGTTGGCTGCCTGCCGTCGCCCGAATACGGCGCCAGAAAAGCCCAGCTTCTGCCCGGCGACTGGATATTTACTCCGGAGGCGTTCTCCGGACACTTTCCCGGGCCATAACAACCGTGGTTTGGTTTCGCCGACCACCCTTGCGGAATCACAATGCTGAAAGCACCGTTCGCATCTTTATATAGCGTGCCGCCGCCGGCACCCTGCTGAGGATTAAAACGATCTTGCCCGGCCGGTTGCTGGTCGGACCGTGGCGGCGTCGGATCATTGCTCTGATAGACGTTCGAACCGGAGTTCGTCTGAGCGGCAAGGGGCGTGCCCACGAAAATCACGGCAATTGCGACAGCAATCACTCGGCCTTGCCCGAATGCCATGATCCGTGTGCCTCGGCTAACCGACATGGCAAAATCCTCCTGAATTTCCTCAAACCCAACTACTGGACTGCTCAGTGCGAAACCGAAACCGGCCCTTCTCCGCTGCCCTCCCCTGACCTAACCTGGCTGCCCTCAGGCGGCAGCACGATCGCGCTCACAATTAGCACCACAATCGTCGCAGCCAGCACGGCGAGAACCCGTCCCAGCGGACTGCTTCGAAATCGGGCTCCAGCCGTTCCTCGGCAATGCGAATCTCCCGCCTGAACCAGCGCCGCCGGACCCCTGCCAATGGCGCGAATTCGGGATGTCGCACGTTGATCCACAGAAGGTATACTTATCCGGCTTCACCCCCAGGGCAAGGGACACTACCGGACACAACCGGCCATAATCGGGCTTTCATCCTTCAGTTGGCGTTCGCCGGGACTCAAAGTGGCACAAGAGTCGACCAATCATACCGGGCGTCGTCTGGATTCGTGGAAGGAGATTGCTGCCTTCTTCGGACGGGACGAGAGGACGGTCCGCCGGTGGGAGAAAGAAAGCGCACTGCCCGTGCATCGTGTTCCCGGCGGCGCCAAGGGGCGCGTATTCGCCTACGCCACCGAGTTGGATCTTTGGCTCAGCACTCCCCAGGCATTGCAAAGCGCAACTTTAGTTCTGGAACCCCAGATCACTCCGCGTGAACCCAACCCTGAACAAATCAGCGAGCCGCAAAGAAGCGACACCCAGCCCGACAGCAATCCCCGGCGCCTTGGCGCTGCGGCGATGTGGGTGGTCACCGTCGGGGTTTGCACCGCGCTGGTTGCCGGAATCTGGTTCTACCGCAAGAGCTATCGCTTCGCCGCCTACGCATCGGCCCCAAGCGCATCCCGCCTCCACAACACAGATCTCCGCCGGCCGCCCGCCAATGCCCAAAATTCCAACTCCGTTCCCGACTCCGTCGCCGTGCTTCCCTTCACCAACGTTCGGGGAGATGCCGCGACCGACTATCTCAGCGACGGCATCACCGAATCCTTGATCGGCAACCTCGCCCACTTGCCCCAGCTAAAGGTAAGGTCGCGCGACTCCGTTTTCCGCTACAAGGGAAAAGATATTGACGTCCAGACGGCCGGCAGCAACCTCGGCGTGTCGGTCCTGGTAAGCGGGCGCGTGCTGGCCCAGCGCGACGCACTCGAAATCAGCGCCGAGCTTACTGACGTTCGCGACAACACCGAAGTCTGGGGGCACCGCTACACCGGCAAGCGAGCCAACCTCATTTCCCTGCAGCAACAAATGGCAGGCGACATTGCCGGCATCTTGCGTTCCACCCTAAGCACAGCGGATCGGCAGCAGGTCACCAACCCGGGCACGCACGATCCAGACGCCTATTCGTTGTATTTGAAAGGCCGCTACGCCTGGAACAACCGCACGTATGGCGAGCTCGAGAAAGCCATCTCCTATTTCAATCAGGCCATCGAAAAGGATCCGGAATATGCTCTGGCCTATTCCGCTCTGGCCGATGTCTATTCGGTGCTGCCCAACTATGGCGGCAATCAAAGCGAAGATTTTCCCAAATCAAACGCCGCCGCCCGCAAAGCCCTGGAATTGGACCCCGCGCTGGCTCATCCCCATGCCGTTCTGGGCAGCAACATGATGCAACACGAATGGGATTTCGCCAGCGGAGAGGCTGAGTTCAAGAAGTCTTTCGAACTCGATCCCAACGACCCCACCGCTCGCCAGTGGTACGCCGACGATATTGGCATGATCGGAGGCAGAGAACAGGAAGCCCTGGCCGAAATCAACTTTGCTCATGAACTCGATCCCCAGTCGCTGGTCATTACCAGGGTGGCCGGAGGAATTCACGTCTGGGCGCGCCATACGACGAAGCCATTGCCATTTGCAGCAAGCTGGCGAATGAGAACCCGGCCTTCATCATCGCGCATGATTGTCTGGCGTATGCCTATTGGGGCAAACGCATGTATCCGCAAGTTGTAGAAGAATGGAAGACCTATGGCCAGTTGTCCGGCTATCGCGGCGATAGGGGATTGGGCGAGTCCATGGAACAAGGATTTCGTTCCGCTGGCTGGAAAGGCGCTCTCGCCAAAACGATCGAATTCCAACAAACCGAACGTAAGACAGGCTACTTCTCAGCGTTGATTATTGCCAGCTTCTACTCCGACTTGGCAGACAAAGAACAGGCGTTCCATTGGCTCGACGTCGCTTATCAGGAGCACGATTGGCTGCTCATCGGATTAAATACTTATTTCCAACTCGACCCTCTGCGCTCGGATCCCAGATTCGCCGATCTGGTCCGCAAAGTGGGTCTTCCGCAAAAATAACACGAAGAATGACGGTGCCCATTCTTGAGTGGGCATTTCGAAATCATGTAGGGCGGACGCCCTCGTCCGCCTCGCGAAGCGAAGCGAGCGCGCCGTAGCAAAACCAGTCCCGACAGTTACGGCGAATGATAGCCCGGACGTCAGTCCGGGTTAGCCTCCAAACTGTCGATCCGATACGTAATAGCAACTGCGCATCACTCAATCAGCCAGTTTTGCTGCGGGACACCGGCGGTATATGATTCCGACCACTATGGAAGGTCACAATGCGGGGGCGGAATGGCTGCAACTCTCCGAACGTTATCGACGGATGAGTGACGGCGAGCTCCTGGTTCTCGCACAGCAAAACTTCGAGTTAGCCGAGATTGCCCAACAGTCTTTAGCGTCGGAGATTTCCCGACGCGGGCTGAAACGTCAGTCCGAGGAACTTCCCGCAAGGCCGGACCCATCTCCGCCGTTCGATTCTTCCGGTGATGAGGACCGAGAGTTAGTGGAGATCTGCACTGTGTGGGGCTTGTCGGATGCGCTTCAGTTGCAGACTCTGCTGGACAGGGCGGGCATTCCGTTTTTCATGGGTCCCGAAAAGGCAACCGGTGTCGAGGCGGTCACATCAAATTTTGTCAATGGCGTTAGCGTTCAAGTCATGCGCATCGGTTTACCGTGGACACGTCAGCCCCTATCGAACTACATGCCGGTGAACGAGCCGGGGCCAAAGCAGGAGGCGGAACTCGATGAACTTCCGGTGCGCTGCCCAAGATGCCAATCAACGGAAGTCATCTTCGAGGGCTTAATCGCTCAGTCCGCATCTATGAAGGACAACTCTTCCCCCCAATACGAGTGGACCTGCGAT
>DATNKA010000771.1:0-13199 GCA_035603655.1 Candidatus Acidiferrales bacterium
GACGTGCGGCCGCAGACGCTGACAGCGCCCTATCCGATTGTCCCGCTGACGAGTCCGGTCCCCAATTCGTAGCGGAAGAGAGCAGGAAGGCTTATGACAGATCTCGCAACGACAGATCTCGCAACCCACTACTTCGACGAAGCCCGCCGCCAGCTCCGCGGAAACAAGCGCCTGGCCGAGGCCGCGATCGCGCAACTCAAAGACGAAGAGCTATTCTTCACGCTCGACCCGGAATCGAATTCCATCGCCATTCTGGTTAAGCACCTGGCCGGCAACATGCGCTCGCGCTTTACCGATTTTCTTACTACGGACGGCGAGAAGCCTGACCGTTTTCGCGATCAGGAATTTGAGTTGAATGCCGCAACTACGCGAGCCGATGTGATGCGCTGGTGGGAAGAGGGTTGGGAGCAAGTGTTCAAGACGCTTAATGCACTCAAGCCCGAAGACGTGATGCGCACCGTGACCATCCGCGGCGAACCACACACGGTGCTGCAGGCCATTAACCGGCAGATCGCTCACTATGCCTCTCACAGCGGCCAGATTATTTTGTTAGCCAAACATCTCCGCTCGAAGCAATGGAAGACGCTGAGCATCCCTCGGGGCAAATCGGAGGACTACAAGAGGGCTGCTCCGAAGGCTTACAAACCGGCAAGTTAGAAACCAAGCGTTCCGGCGCACCCGCCCCCAGGTTCGACTTCTACAAACCCGGTCCGAAGTAGCGGTAGTGGCCGGTAATCTTCCAACTGAAAAGCACGTCCTCCATACTTGATGCCCATGTCTTTCCCGTAGACTTCGCAGTGGGATGACATTGGTTTTGTTCCGGGCGGGCTTCCGTGTTTTGCCCTAATGATTGGGGCGATATCATGTTTGGAGTTTGGAAGGATTGGTGGGACCATTGGATGCGATTACGAGCGCAGCAGCGGCATGACGGAATCTCAAATAGACCGCATCCGAAAGGCAGAGGAGGCGATCCGAGAACTAGTCGAACTTGCTGCACAAATCCGACAAGAAGCCGACAGGCTCCCGATAGAAGACCCAGCCGTGCGCAAGGAATTATTAGAGACCGCCGCGGGCTTTGAAATACAGGCCCAAGATTTAAGCAACGCCCTCCGAGATTGGAGAGAAGACATTCATTGAAATGCAAAACAGCCCACTACCGGAATGTCTCGGAGAATGCATCCGATTCCCGCACGGTGTAGAATCAAACGTTTTGTGTCTGAGTCTGAATTCATAAGGTAGCCGTCATGCCATCCACGATGCTGGCCGTGGTCAAGCCGGAGGCCGCGCCTGGCGCGGAAATTCGCGAGGTAAATATTCCGGTCTTTGGACGGAACGATGTGCTCGTCAAGGTTACGATGGCCTCCATCTGCGGCACCGACCTCCATATTTATAACTGGGATCATTGGGCGCAGAACCGCATTCATCCTCCTCTGATTCCCGGGCACGAGTTCTGCGGCGAGGTAGCCGCTTTCGGCGAGGAAGTGACCAGCGTAAAAGAAGGCGATTTCGTTTCCGCTGAGATGCACGTGGCGTGCGGCAAGTGCCTGCAATGCCGCACGGGTGAAGCTCACATCTGCCAGAGCGTGAAGATCATCGGCGTCGACGCCAACGGAGCCTTCGCCGAGTATGTGGTGATTCCGGAATCGAATATCTGGAAGCTTGATCCCGCCATTCCGCCGGAGTACGCCTCGATTCTTGATCCGCTGGGCAATGCCGTACACACCGTGCTGGCCGGTGAGATTGCCGCGAAAACCGTAGCCATCACGGGCTGCGGGCCGATCGGACTTTTTGCCATCGCCGTGGCCCGGGCGGTGGGGGCCGCCAGCGTGTTCGCCATCGAGGTGAACGAGCATCGCCGCAAGATCGCGCGCGAGATGAAGGCCGACTACGTGCTCGATCCTTCGAAAGAAAATGTGAAAGCAACAGTGATGGAGAAGACCGGCGGTCTCGGCGTGGACGTCGTGCTGGAGATGGCTGGGCATCCCGATTCGATTCGCACGGCGTTCGATATCGTGCGACGCGGCGGAAGAATTTCACTCCTCGGCTTGACCTCAAAACCCATTTCGCTAAACTTTTCTGAAGACATTATTTTCAAGGGCATCACAGTGCAAGGCATCAACGGACGCCGCATGTACCAGACCTGGTACCAGATGACGGCGCTGCTCAAAGCCGGCAAACTCGACCTGCATCCCGTGATTACCGACCGCATCCCGATGAAAGATTTTTCCAAAGCGATGGAACGGTTGAAGACCGGCGAGGCCAGCAAAATCCTGGTTTATCCGAACGGAGTGCGCTGAGCTTGGGTGGCGCTGCCCTCTTGCCCGTGGCTTTTCCCGCGAAACTTGAGGGCGGGAAAAGCAAGAATTACGACGGAGATAATCGATGAGCCTTGATGGATTCGGACGCTGTGCCGGCATGGGGGACGGCAAGGCGAGACCGCAACCGTTCCTCGGCCGGCCCATTTTCGTCGAATCCGGCGAACCCACGCTGACGGGCGATCCCTCCGAAGAGGAGGGGGAGGCTCATAACCAGTGGCCAGGTGAGTCATGCGAGCACGAGGGATATCTCCGCTCACTGTTCCTCGGCAACATCACGGAAGTCGATACCGTACTCCATTCCAGCGACCTTCTGGAAGATTACGAAAAAGAGTTCTTCAACAATATGAAGCTTCTGTGCGAGGCCAGCGTCGCAACTGGAAACCCGGTCATGCTCTAAGCATTCGGACCTGCCGGTCTGGCATCCCAGTTTCATAGGCGCAGAAGATCGAGGAAAATCATGACCAGTCGCAGCAATCCGCTCTCCTATCTAACCGATCAACTCAATGAACTCAAAGCCAAGGGAACACACTTCCAGCTGCGCGTGCTGGAGGACGAGCAGGCAGCGGTCTGCACCTTTGATGGCAAGAAGGTGATCAACCTGGCGTCGAACAATTATCTGGGACTGACCACGCATCCCAAACTGCGCCAGGCGGCGCTCGAGGCCACGCGCCGATACGGCGTGGGATCGGGGGCGGTGAGGACCATTGCAGGGACGATGAAAATCCACATGGAATTGGAAGAAAAGATCGCGCGCTTCAAGAACGTAGAGGCATGCGTCGTCTTCCAGTCAGGCTTTGCGGCGAATGCGGGTACGGTGTCGGCAGTGCTGGGTAAGGACGATTTCATCATCTCCGATGCGCTCAATCATGCATCGATCATCGATGGCGCGCGCTTGTCGAAGGCGAAGATTCTCGTTTTCCGCCACAAAGACGTGGCTCACGCCGAAGAGCAACTCGCCAGCGTAAAGGATGAGTCTGGCAGGAAGCTGTTGATCAGCGATGGAGTCTTTTCGATGGATGGCGACATCGGCCCGCTGCCCGGCCTGTGCGATGTCGCGGAAAAATACGGCGCAATTATGATGGTCGACGATGCCCACGCCTCGGGCGTACTCGGCCGCAATGGCCGCGGCACGGTCGATCACTTCAATGTACACGGACGCGTCGATATCCAGGTTGGAACTTTGTCGAAAGCCATCGGAGTGCTGGGTGGATACGTCTGTGGATCGCGCGATCTCATCGATTTTCTCTATCATCGGGCGCGGCCGTTTTTGTTTTCGACTTCTCATCCGCCTTCCGTAGCCGCGACCTGCATTGCTGCTTTCGATGTTCTTGAGAACGAACCCGAGCGTATGGAAAAGCTCTGGGAGAACACGCGCTTCTGGAAAAAAGAACTTGGCCTGCTCGGCTTCGATATCGGCGGCCGCGCCACTCCGGCCAGCGAGACTCCGATCACGCCCATCATCATCGGCGAAGGCAAGCTCACCATGGACTTCTCCCGCGAGCTCTTCAAAGAAGGTGTCCTCGGCACCGGCATCGCCTTCCCCACCGTTCCCGAAGGTAAAGCCCGCATCCGCACCATCATGACCGCAACACACACGCAACAGGAATTGGAGCAGGCGCTGGAGGTGCTGGGAAGGGTTGGGAAGAGGATGGGCATTGTCTGACGAAGCCGGGCGGCGAGTCCCAGCAGGGGACGGAATTCATTGGCCCGCGCGTGAGTGCGGGGTAACGCGAGCGCTCAAGGCCAGAGTCCCTCCAAGGACGGCAGCTCTCCTGCCGCAAACACATGCTGCCAATCACCTCAATTGCGTTTTCGGTACAAAAGAACGCCGTGCCCACTTCCAACCACGATCATCTGCTCATCGGGTTGCTGCCTGGGTTGACCCTAGCTGAAGTCGTGCAGAAGTTGAAGGCCAACGCCTCGCGCCGGCTGGGAGAAAATGGCGTGCGATTTAAAGCGCCCGATAAGGATATGGAGCTTTTAGCGCAAGTCCTTTTTTCCCCCCCCAACGGTCGAAGCCTGTATTCATAATCGGGCGGAACATCACAAGAAGAGAAGCTTTGGGGAAGAGTTTTTGGCGCCTCTCTTCTAAAGAAGTCTGGGGTGGCCTACGACACCGAACGGCTATTTACAGCCTGACTTGGCTCCTCCTTCCACATTTTTCCTAGAACTTACGTGCGGGGCTGACGAATGCCGTCGCCTCGCGACTCCAGCTGCGCACATACGTGACTCAGCCCGCTCGGTAAACAATCTTCCCGCCCACGATCGTCGCCACTACTTTTCCCGTAAACTGCCCGCCATCAAACGGAGTGTTGTGCGACAGCGACCGCGACTTTGCGGCCTCAAACCTCCAGCGCTTCTTGGGATCGAAGATGGTTACGTCGGCGAAGTGGCCGCGCATCAGCGATCCGCGGCCGCGGAGATCGAATACGCGCGCTGGCCCGGCGGTAAGCAGTTCGACGATCCGCGTCAGAGGAATCTCTTGCTCGCGGTGCAGCTTGGTGATGGCCAGCGCCAACGCGGTTTCCAGTCCCGTGATGCCAAACGAGGCGCGCTCGAACTCGACTTGCTTTTCGTGGGTCGCATGCGGGGCGTGGTCGGTGGCAATGGCATCCACCGTGCCGTCGGCCAGGGCGACCAGAATCGCCTCGCGGTCCGAGGCCGAGCGCAGCGGCGGGTTCATCTTGAAATTCGTGTCGTACTCGCCCACGTTCTCGTCGAGCAGAGTGAAGTGGTGCGGCGTCACTTCGCAGGTCACCCGGCAGCTGACGCGAGCATTATGAACGCCGCGCTTGCCGCGACGCACTGCCTTGAGCGCCTCCGCGGTGGATAGATGCGCCACATGCAATCGCGATTCCCGAATCTGCTGCGCGAGAGTGACGTCGCGATCCACAATGTTCGCTTCTGCCGCCGCCGACATCCCTCGCAGGCCCAGACGAAAGCTGGTTGGCCCTTCGTTCATGGACGCGTTTTCCGTGAGTCGCGTGTCTTCGGCGTGCTGCACGACTGGGAGGTTCAGCTCGGCGCCAAGCCGGAGAGCCGCGCGCATGATTTCATTGTCAAGGATGGGTTTTCCGTCATCTGTAACGGCCACAGCGCCAGCCCGCTGCAGCGCTGCAAAGTCGGTGAGTGCCGCGCCGCGCGAGTTAAGAGTGGCCGCAGCGATGGGGAAAACATTGACTTGGGCAGCACGGCCAGGATGTTTCAGCCATTCGACCCATTCTGCGTTGTCCACCACGGGCGCCGTATTCGGCATGGTGCACACTGATGTGAAACCTCCGGCCGCGGCAGCCGCGGTGCCGGAGGCAATGGTTTCTTTGTAGCCTTGGCCGGGTTCACGCAGGTGAACGTGCAGATCGATAAATCCCGGGGCGACGATCAGACCACGCGCCTCAAACTTCTCATCGGCGCTGCCGCGAATCTTATTCGACAGCGCGATTTCGGCGACGCGCCCGTCACGCAAAAGAATATCCATCGGCGCATTGATCTTCGCCGCGGGGTCAATGAGATGACCGCCCTTGATAAGCAGCGATCGAGTTCTTGATTTATCGTTAGCCATTCTTCGCATCCGCGTTAATCGATCCCTGGTTAATGCGTGAATCCGGGGCTCACTTTGCCTTGCCTAATGCCCACGCCAGGATCGCCATGCGCGTGGGGACTCCGTTGTGAACCTCGTCAATGATCTTCGATTGCGGACCGTCCGCCACCTCCTCGGTCAACTCTAGCCCGCGAATGATCGGTCCGGGATGCATGACGATGGCGTCGCGTTTGGCCAGTTTCACCCGAGCTGCAGTCATCTGGTAGCGCGCAATATAGTCCTGCAAACGAATCTTCTGACCTGCAAGCCGCTCTTTCTGCAGGCGCAACAACATAATCACGTCCGCCCCCCGCAGTGCCTCTTCAAGATGCCGGGTCACGCGCAAGCCCGGCACGAGCGTCGCGGCAACGTCCGGCACGAATTCCGGCGGCCCGCAAAGCGTGACCTTGGCGCCGAATCGAGTCAACAGATGGCAATTGGACCGGGTCACGCGACTGTGATAGATATCGCCAATAATCGCAACTTGCAAACCCTTTAGTGACTTCTTGTGTTTCAGAATCGTGAAGGCGTCGAGCAGCGCCTGCGATGGGTGCTCGTGCATGCCATCGCCGGCGTTAATGACCGGAATGTCGAGGTGCTTCGCCATGAGGTGAGGCGCGCCCGCGGCCGGATGTCGAATCACGATCGCATCGGCGCCGATCGCCCGCAGAGTATAGCCAGTGTCGAGCAAAGACTCGCCTTTCTCGATGCTCGATCCTGAGGATTGCACCAGGGTCGTAATAGCGCTCAGCGACTTGGCGGCGATTTCAAATGAAGAGCGCGTCCGCGTCGACGCTTCGTAGAACAATAAAAAGACACGCTTGTTGCGCAACAGCGGACGCGCCTTCAGAGGATTCATCCGGCGTGCCAGCGTCAGCAGGCTCAGGATTTCCTTATCCCCGAGGTGTTCGATGCTGAGCAACGATCCACGTGCCGGTTTGTTCATGGCGTGAGAAGGCAAACGGTGCATCATACGCGGCAACCGCGGCCTGCGGCAAGACCGGTTCTTTGGCAAGCTTAGGGCCGGTTCCGGCGCCCCAGGAAGGCGCCGGTTAACGCTCCTGCGATGCTCCCTGCTGCAATAGAAATCAGGACAAAACCCACCATGCCGAGGATCAACTTCTGCACATTTTCCGGTTTCACTAACAGGTCGAGAGTGGCTTGGACTTGGGGGTCATTGGAGCGGGACGCAACCTGCTGGAGCGCCTCGATCATCTGCTGCCGAACCTGCCCACCGGCTTGCAGGACTGCCAGGAAAATAGCAAAAAAAATGGCGAATACCGCGGAAGAAAGAACGCTGGTGAGCGCCCCGAGTTGCGCACCCGAGCGGGCTCTGACCCTTGGATTGCGGCGGTGGTAAAGAATGACGGCCAAAGATCCGGCAGCTGGCAACGCCAACAATGGAGGCACCAGGCGAAGAGACATCACTACGATCGAGATGAATGCTGCAATCGCGCAGGCCCGGAAACCTCCCCGCCACTCGATCCCGCCGGTAAGCGCGGAGGGATTCAAGGTCCCTGAGATCATTGGCGGGTCGAGAGAGAAAACCGGCAAGTCACTGGACGACACATTCCCCGAGGCGGCTTGCGTCAAAGCCTCCGGCATAGCCACGCGAATCTGCGGCGCTCCGCACTGCGCGCAGAAGGGTTTACCATCTTCGACGATGTGCCCGCATTTGTAGCAGGGATGGTCCATTCGAGCCTAGAACCGGACTAGCCTTGAAGGTATCGCACGATGCGCAGCAGGTGCAAGGAAGCGGACGGCGGTTTCCGCGACCGGGAGGCCTTTCTCGTTAAATGTCCCCCTGCTTACCGCGGGTGTGAACGTAAACCAGAGCAAAGGTTGAGCCACTACCCGCTTTCGGTTCAATGGCAACCACGTGCTGGTTATTTTCCGTACCAACCTTGAGCTCGGTGACGGGACCGGTGTTGTCCCCTTCGCACTTAACTTCTTTGGGACGCGCGTCCTTGGAATCCTCGTCGTCGTCTTTGATGTCGGCGTGAGCACCGCCGTGTTCTCGAGTGTGACACTCGATCACCTTGCCATATTTCTTTAATTTCTCATGATAAAAATCGATGACCTTGGCGGGCGCGTCATCGGAATCGTATTTCGCGATCACGAGCTTCACGCCAAAGGCATCAGTGAACAAACTTAGATTCGCAGCGCTGCTGTTTTCTTCGTCGCGCCGCAGGCGCGCTCCGGGGTAAAGCGGCAAGCCCGCCTTTCTAGCGTCCGCATCGTTGCCCACATGCAAGTCGCCAGCGGCGCTTTGAATGTCCAGATGCTTATCCTGCGCGCTGTCCTGTTTTTGCGGCTGCGCGGCGAAGCTGGAAATCGCCACAGTCGTGCCGAATACTGCGGCCACAATTCCGCGAAACACAAATGATCGGAACATAAATTCTCCTCTGAGCCCCTGAAAGGCGGCCCGCCAGTTAACCAATAAACGCTCTAGATGTCCGCGTCTTTACCGTGGGTGCGTACATAAACCAGCGAGAAGCTCGATCCCTTGCCTTCCGGCTCGACGGCCACAATGTGTTGATCGGACTTCTTCCCCACCTTCAGCTCGATGTCGTTTCCGCCGCTGCCTTCGCAAGTCAATTCGTTGGAGTCATTCTTCCCCATGTTGAAATTCCATTTTCCCCGGGAGGTATGGCACTCGAGAACGTTCCCGTATTTTTTCAACTGGCCTCGGTAGAAAGACAGAACTTTGGCCGGTGCGTCGTCGGACTCGTATTCAAGGGCGACTACCTTGAGGCCGAATCCGAAACCGGAGATATTCACGTTTGCGCTTTTGTCGCTGCCCTCGGAATCCTTTTCTTTCAAGCGAGCGCCGGGATAAACAGCCAGTCCGACATCAGAGACGTCAGCCTGTTTGCTGACGTGGACGCCGCCGAGCAAGGTTTTGATATCCACCTGCTTGTCCTGACCGTTGGCTTCTTTCTTCACATTTATGCTGCAGGCAGACAGGAGTAGCACGGCCACGAAGCCGGTGCCTGCCGCGACTGCTGCAAATGTCGACGGTCTAATCTTGCGCATGTTGAGTTCCTCCACTGGCAACTTGCACCCCGCGCTCGATGCCGGTCCCACGGGCGGCCACATTGGGGATGCTGACGGGGAGATGCCCGTGGATCATAATTTCGCCGAACAAGGCTTTCACCGCGGCTGTCTCCGAGACGGTGGCATTGGAGAACGTACACATATAAGTCCCGATCTGCGGGAAGTCGGCAGCCAGGTATGGATTCCCCATCGCAACCACTGCGGCCTTTCCTCCGGCATGGTTCAGCAGCTGCTGCAACAGCACGCCGGTCGCGTCAGCCATAGCGACGCTGTTGTCAATTTTGCCCCCTGACGGCACCACGTAAACTGCGGCGACTACACTCTGAGCTTCATCCACCGCCTTAAGCACCTCATCGCTCATCCCCGCGGCTATGCGGGGGTCGACATAGATGATGTGGGCGTCCGGAATTCGCTCTCGAAATTCTCTCGCGAACACGTGACCGGAATCAGTGCGCACATCGTCGGAGAACAGCACCGCAACAACCTGGTTGCCGGTCACCTCTGGTGTTGTATACGGAAGACCCCCCTTGGCGGTTCCCTTGGATTTGAGTGGCAGAACCTTGCCGTTATCGCGAACCAGAGTGACCGCATCGTCAGCCACTTGCTGTCCGAAAGCCAGATTCGACGGCTTGGCCACCACCTTGGCTATGGCACTCGTATCCACCAGGCGGGCATCCTCGAGGCCCAGAGAGGCCTTGGTCTTCAGGATCTTAAGCACGGAGCGGTCGAGGCGTTCACGGGAGATTTCGCCCGACTGCGCGGCCTGAAGCATCGCGTTGTACGACGCGGGAAAATCAGCGGGAATGAGCAACAAATCGTTCCCCGCTTTGAAGGCTTCCACGGCAGCGCGGCCTATGTTACTGGCAAAAAGGTGTGTCAGGGCTGCCATGTCTAGCGCATCGGTAACAACGATTCCTTTGAAGCCAAGTTGCTGTTCGAGCAAGTCCGAGACGATCACTGGAGAAATCGTTGCCACATGGTTAGGATCGGAATCGAGTGCCGGCACGGTTACGTGCGCTACCATCACGGAGTCGACGCCGGCCGCGATGGCCTGGCGAAACGGTGGAAGTTCGATGGACTCCAGATGGGCACGGTCCACGTTCACGCTGGCAACGCCGAGATGAGAGTCGGTTGCAGTGTCACCGTGACCTGGAAAATGTTTCACCGTGGTCAGCATTCCACCTTCATGCGCCCCCTTGATATAGGCCGTGACCAGATCGCCGACTTGTTTGGGATCCTCGCCGAAGGAGCGCGTGTTGATGATGGGATTAGCGGGATTCGAGTTCACATCGGCGTCAGGGAAAAAATTCCAGTGAATGCCGATCGAGCGGGCTTCTTCGGCGCTGATGCGGCCGAAAGTCTCTGCATCGTCTGCTTTGCCGTCTCCGCCAAAGGCCATGGCATGGGGGAAGACAGTGGTTCCCATCAGGCGCATGGAGACGCCACGTTCGAAGTCTGCGGCGAATAAAAGCGGAAGTTTCGAATCTTTTTGCAGTCGGTTGAGCAGATCGGCAGCCTCGTAGGGTTCGCTGCGCCGCAGGTACGGGCCGTCGACGTGCACCGTCATCGCGAAGGAACCGACGTGATACTTCCGCATGTCTTCGACCAGCTGCAAATATTCCGGATTTTCGACGTTGAGAAAGCTGGCGCGGCACCAGATCATGAACACCTGACCGACTTTCTCTTCCAGCGTCAGTTTGTGCAGCGTCTTCTCAGCCCACTTTTCGCCGGCGGGTGTCAAATGAATGGGACCGGGGTGCTGATATTTTTCCTTAGCCGATGCGATGGTCGTGGTCAGGAGAAAAACGGAAAGCAGGAAACCGAGTTTTCGATACATGTTGAGAACGATAGCAGAAATGACAAGGTTATCCGCGAGAGCGTCACTGTAATGAGGTTTCTATACAAGCCACAGCTACGCGCTGAACCTGCATATCGTCACCGAAGCCGTGCAGCCACTGCACATCCGGCTCGCGGCGAAACCATGTCATTTGTCGTTTGGCGTAATTGCGGTGAGCCTGCTGCGCGGCTTCGAGCGCCTGTTCCCGAGTCAGCTCTCCCCGAAGGAATTGCACTGCCTGCCTGTAGCCGAGGGAAGAAAACGTACTCGAGGCATCGCCGTACTTCTCAAGCAAATGGTGCGTTTCATCGATTAACCCGGCCCCGAACATCGCTTGCGCGCGGCGGTTGATGCGTTCGTACAAGGCCAGACGATCAGGATCGAGACCGAGGCGCAGAATGCGGAAGCCGCTCAACCGTTCGCGCCCGCGTTGCCAGAGTTCCGAAATTTTCTGCCGCGATGACAGGCACACTTCTATCGCCCGGATAACCTTGGGAGTGTCGTTGGCATGAATCTTGCTCGCGGCGTCGCGATCGAGGCGACGCAGGATACGGTGAAGATAGTTCGAGCCGCGGCGGCCGGCTCGTTCACGCAATCGCTCTCGCAAGTTTTCCGAGCGTTCGGGGCCGGGAAAAAGTCCTTCGAGCAAGGCGCGAAGGTAGAGTCCAGTTCCGCCGACAACCAGGGGCAAACGACCGCGGGATTTGATCTCTCCAACCACTTGCCGCGCCTGGCGGGCATATTCGCCGGCGGTAATGTGCTCTGTCGGTGCTATGTAATCGAGCAGGTGATGCCGGACACAGGCACGCTCGGAGGCAGTGGGCTTGGCGGTTCCAATCTCAAACTCGCGGTACATCGCGACCGAATCGCAATTCACGATCTCGCCGTTGAAGCGTTGCGCAAGCGCCAGGGAAAGCGCGGTCTTCCCGCTAGCCGTTGGGCCGAGCACAACCAGGAGCAGCGGATCAAGCTGCGTCGAAGCCACCGTCAGCGCATGCTCCAGTGCATAGCGTGCCAGTAGCGAATCAGAGTGAGGACCAGCAGCAGAAACGCAATCAGCAGGAGGCCCGAGGTTTCCGTGGCATAGAGGGCGCGCCGGCGGTGCTTGCGGCCGGAGTGGTTGTGGCTTTGAGTATGAACCACGACCGTATTGTACGCCGCGCAGAAACCGTGTGCTGCAGCTTGGTGCTACACTACGCGTCGTCGGTCGTTTGTCGCTGAACGTTTCCGTTTGTTTATGCCAGCTTCCCAAGGCAATCACTCCGGCAGAATCGTTGGGTTTGGAGTCTTCGAGCTTGACCTCGCTGCCGGCGAATTGCGCAAGAATGGCGCGAAACTGCGTCTGCAGGAACAGCCGTTCCGGGTGTTGGCTTTGCTGCTCGAGCGCACTGGCGAAGTCGTCACTCGGGAAGAGATGCGTCAGAAGGTTTGGCCGGCGGACACATTCGTGGATTTCGACCACAGCTTGAACACGGCTGTGAACAAGTTGCGGGAGACTCTAGGCGACTCGGCGTCGAATCCTCGCTACATCGAGACGCTGGCGCGTCGCGGATATAGGTTTATTGCGCCCGTGCAAACGGAAGCACCCTCGACTGGGCGCGGGGCGAGATCGACTTCGCGGTTCGCGTCTGAAGTTGCTTGCGCACAAGATCAGGATTCGGCGCAATTGCATCCCGATCTGGAAGTGCCGATCCCGCATCGTGGACTGACGCGGGGATTGTTTGCTCTGACGCAAGCGATGTACTTAATCTTCTATCTGACAGCGCTTTTTCGTTTACATGCTGTGCAAGGAATCGCGGACTCTTTCTTGTCGGGGTGGCGGGCAACTGCGCTGGTAGCCGCGGTGATGGTGACTGCGGGGGTCGGCATTCCCTTGCGCTGTTATTTGCTCTCTGCCGTGGGATTCGACTATCAGCGCCTGGGCGAGAAATTTCGGATGATGTTTCCTTTCATTCTGGCGCTGGATCAACTCTGGGCTATCGCTCCATTTCTGCTGGTACAGAAGATCGGTCTGGGAGCGGCTTTTGCCGCGAGTGCGGCGCTGCTCTATGTTCCTTTCTCGGAACGAACTCTAATTCGCATGGCGTACGTAGCACTAAAGAAAGCGGGCGGTAATCACGGTGAGCGTTCTTAACCTGATTTCCCGAACCAAACTTACGCAGCGTGCGTAAATCAGCTCTAAGGGCTGGGCGGGAGTCTGCCCGGCGGCCGGAGAAACGTGATGACTAGGACCCCGCGGCAACCGGGGGGGTGTCTGACGCTGGTGGTACGGTGTCTGACATGACTTCGCAACGGATCACGGTTCGGCTTCCCGCAACGCTCGGTACTCGCCTTCGTCACAGCTCCCGCATGCACGGCCAGACGCCGTCGGACCTGGTACGGGTCACCTTGGAGAATTACCAGGGCCGGG
>DATNKA010000772.1:0-3714 GCA_035603655.1 Candidatus Acidiferrales bacterium
AGTCCGGTGGTCCGCGAAACTTGCCCCTGAAATTTCGCCAACTGCCTGAGGGCGATCGCAAAACGCCCAATCGCGAATCCGAATACTACGATCGCTACACTGGTCCGCACCCACGCCAGAAACGTCCGCTCGTTAGCGAGATGGTCGCGGGCTCGGTTGGAATTCTCAACCATGGCTTTTTTGGGTATCCGCAGCATTATTCCATATTGGAGCCGCCGGGAAAGCGTCCTCACAGAAACAAACCTAGCCGAACTTTCGCAGTCAAGCACTCCCGGATTCAGTTAAGTGCTTTGGAATCAGTCAAGGTTATTGAAAGGTCTCTGCCCCTGGCTTTGGGGCTCTGTTCCATCGCAACTTCAAAGTATTGGCCCCATCACGACCTACCTGAACTCTTTGGCGAGGCCTATCGACTCCCGCTGTGAACAGGGTCACTACTATTTGCTCAACCATTACAACCCCGGATACTAGGGCAGCGGCGCCAACGCCTACGCCTGGGCCTACTGCGGCGGCCAGTGGAACGCCTGCCTCGCCAACCCCTGACGGCAACCTCGTCGCTCCTGAAATTCATCGAAGCCAATTGCCACTTGGCCCCAGTGAGCGATCGCAGCCGGGATCATGTGCCCAACCCAGTCGCCACTAAGAGCAATCCCGACCTGCCTCTGAACACTCCCGCCATCGGCCATCTCATAGCGTTGTTCAAGTTCTGAGCCGCAGTTGAAATAGTTCGATGGGTGCCCCACTCTAGTGTCTGCGTTGTTCGAGAGATTAGGGTGGGGCTTTTGATTTTCCTGGCGCTCCTCTGAGTCCCTGTGTTAAGGTTTTGCGTTTTTACGTACCGAATCCTGCGCATCAGTACTCGCATCCTTTATCCTAGTATCTGCATTCCTATGACCCCGAAATCCAAGAGTTCCAACGGTGCCGCTGGCGCCGCCGTAATCGAAACTTCTCCTAAGAACGATGTCAACCTGGAGCGTGAGCGGGTCTTCAACGCCTTCCGCCAATTCGGCTACCTCGAAGGCGACCTCGATCCTCTCGGTTTTCTGACTCCACGTCCTACTCCCGAATTGCAGATTGAGAGTGAGTACACGCGCGAAGCGGGCGCCATCTATTCGTCCACCATCGGCGTCGAGATCAACCACATCTATTCCCCCGAACGGCGCCGCTGGATCTATGAGCGCATGGAATCGCCGGCACCAGCAGAAGACCAGCAGCGGATTCTCGATCTCCTTATCCGTGCTGACATATTCGAGCAGGTCATGCAGCAGCGCTATCTCGGCAGCAAACGCTTCTCCCTCGAAGGCGTCACCGCGCTCATCCCTCTGGTGGACGAACTTCTCGAAACCGGTTCGCGCCTCGGCGCAACTGAGCTTGTGATGGGGATGAGTCATCGCGGCCGCCTGAATGTGATCGCCCACGTTGCCAAGCGCGTTCCCCAGGAAATCTTTGCTGGATTCGAAGACGTCAACCCGCGCAGCGTTCTAGGTTCCGGTGACGTGAAATATCACATGGGCGCGACCGGCGAGTATGTCACCCGCAGCGGCAACAAGGTTCACATCCATCTGGTGTCAAACCCGAGCCACCTCGAAGCCGTCGATCCGGTCACGGTCGGCCGCACCCGCGCCAAACAAGATCGCGCCGGCGAAGGTGGCCGCGAAAAATATCTTCCGCTACTCGTCCACGGTGACGCCGCTTTTGCCGGACAAGGCATCCTCGCCGAGACCATGAATTACGCCGACCTTCCGGGTTACACCGTGGGCGGCACGATTCACGTGATCGTCAACAATCTCCTCGGATTCACCACCAGCTATCTCGAAGAGCACTCCACGCGCTTCGCTGCCTGCATCGCGCGGCGCCAGTCGATTCCGATTTTCCACGTCAACGGCGAAGACGTCGACGCCGTCGTCCGCGTAGCTCGGCTCGCAACCGAATACCGCTATCAGTTCGGCACCGACGTGGTCATCGACCTCATCGGCTACCGGCGCCATGGTCACAGCGAAGTCGACGATCCCACCATCACTCAACCGCTGCTTTACAAGAAGATCAAAGAGCATCCCCCGCTATGGGAAATTTATGCCGACGACATCGGCGTGACGGACGCTCCCGCGCAAGCCGCCGCCATTAAAGCGGAGTTCGAGAGCGCGCAGAAAGAGGCTGGCAAGATCACGAAGAAGCCCACATTGCGCGACTTGCCGAGGTATTGGGATCAGTATTACGGCGGCCTTCACAAACCCGAGTACGAAGTAGAGACCGGACTCTCAGCGGAAGAACTCGCCGAGCTGGGTCATCGCCTCAGCATGTACCCGGAAGGATTCCACATTCATCCCAAGGTGAAGAAGTTGCTCGAGCAGCGCGCCGAGATGAGCGCTGGCAAACGAGCAGTGGACTACGGTATGGCCGAAGCTTTCGCCTTTGCGAGCCTGGTCAAGGACGGTATTCCAGTCCGCCTTTCGGGTCAGGATTCCCGTCGCGGTACATTCAATCAGCGCCACTCCGTTCTGATCGACATCGAGAACGAGAACGAATACGTTCCGCTCGAAAACATCGCGGCCGGCCAGGCCCGCTGCGGAATTCATAACTCAACTCTTTCCGAACCCGGTGTCCTGGGCTTCGAATACGGATACAGCCGCGATTATCCCGAAGCCCTCGTCCTCTGGGAAGCTCAGTTCGGCGACTTCGTCAACGTTGCGCAGGCGATCATCGATCAATTCATCTCCGCCGGAGAAGCCAAGTGGAGCCTGCTCTCCGGCCTCGTCCTGCTTCTTCCCCACGGCTACGAAGGGCAGGGGCCAGAACACTCCAGCGCCCGCATTGAACGCTTCCTGCAACTCGCCGCCAAACACAACATCCAGATCGCGCAGCCCTCGAACGCCGCTCAATATTTCCATCTGCTCCGCCGCCAGGCTCTCCGCCACTGGCGCAAGCCGCTGGTCGTCTTCACCCCCAAAAGCATGCTGCGCCATCCCGACGCCGCCTCGCCCATCGCGGACTTTTCTCAGGCCAATTTCCAGAACGTAGTTCCCGACACAGAAATCGGAGACGCCGATCGCATCCTGGTCTGTACCGGCAAGATCGGTCACGAGCTTCGCGCCGAGCGCAAGAGGAGAAACGACAATTCCACCGCAATCGTTTTTCTCGAACAGCTCTATCCCTTCCCGGAAGAAGAAATCGCTGCCGAATTCGCCCGCCACGGCGAAACCGCCGACATCGTCTGGGTACAGGAAGAGCCTGCCAACATGGGCGCTCTTTTTAATATGCTGCCCCGCCTGCAGCGCATCGCCGGCTCCCGCCACGTGCTCTCTGTAAAGCGCAGTTCGAGCGCCAGCCCCGCCACCGGCAGCGCCAAGGCACACGAGGTTGAACAGAAAACACTGCTGACGCTAGCCTTCACGACGTCGGGTTAAGGAGCGAAAAGCCAGCGAGCCGTCGCTCGTTCCAAGAAACTGAGATCTCTGACCGAAAAGTCTTCTGCTACACTTGCCGGTCCGCGAGGAGCCTTTCGTCATGGCCGAAAAGAAGCCCCAGATTTTCGCCAATCACGCCCGCATAGATCCGCTATTTCACTTCTTCGCCTTACCCGTCTTCCTCATCTCAGCCATTGCCGCCGTCGTCCATTTTCTGACCCACCCCAGCTTGCACTCAGGGTGGCTTTTCGTGGTGGCGGTGGCGGCGGCGATCGCAGTCCTGAAAATTCGCACCTACGCGCTGCGGGTTCAG
>DATNKA010000773.1:0-2908 GCA_035603655.1 Candidatus Acidiferrales bacterium
ACAACGTCACGATGACCTTTTCCGAACAGCCAAACCAGGCGAAACAGATTCAGAAGGAAGGGGAGCATGTCGCTCGATTCTTTCTTCTGGCTCATTGAAAAGTCAATGTGATCTGGACGATCCAATTCTGGCGAAGGACAGCTGCGGCCACCCTCCGCAACAGCGGATAACTGTTAGGGATTAGCCCGCCCACCTATGCGCTGTCAGCGAGTTTTTGCAGCGGACGGGAAAAAACTAAAGTTGGCGTGGTAGTCTGAGTGTTGCGTGATCCCTGCCACTGCCGAGGTTCTCTCGGCCATACGGATGGTCCCAATGAAACTCACTGATAAATTCTTTACCTCTTTTCTCGTATTAATGGTTGTCGCGCTAGTATCAGTGATGGTGTCGCAAGATTCATTCCAAACTCAATCCGACACTCACGGTATCCAGGTTGCGAACATGGACCGCTCGGTGAAACCGGGCGACAACTTCTATCTTTACGCCAACGGCGATTGGATCAAGAAAACAGAAGTTCCCAGCGACCGTTACTACGTGGGAGTATTTTCGATTCTCGACGACCTCGCTAATAAACGGACCGCTGATTTGATTCAGGAAGCCGCAAAAGCCAATGCGGCCTCAGGATCGCCGCAGCGCAAAATCGCTGATCTGTACAACTCCTACATGGATGAGAAAGCGATTGAGGCGAAGGGCCTTGCGCTTATCAAGCCGCATCTCGAGAAAATCGCGGCGATCCGAAACAAGAAAGAATTGGCCTTCGCTCTGGGCGCGAGCATGCGGGCTGATGTCGACGCGCTCAACAACACCAACTTTCACACTCCGAATCTGTTCGGATTATGGGCTGCACCTGACTTCAACGACTCGGCGCACTACACGGCCTATCTGCTGCAGGGCGGATTGCAGCTTCCGGATCGCGAGTATTACGTCTCCAACAGCGAACAGATGAAACAGACTCGCGAGGAATATCAGAAACACGTGGTGGCGATACTGAAGCTGGCCGGATTCAGCGATACCGACGCGCGCGCCGAACGGATTGTGGAATTGGAACACGAGATTGCCGAGAAGCACACCACCCTTGCCGATGATCAGGACATTCATAAGGCAAATAATCCCTGGAACCAATCGGATTTTGAGACAAAGGCACCGGGGCTGGATTGGAACGAATTCTTCCGCGGCGCAGACCTTGCAGAACGAAAAAAGTTCATCGTTTGGCAGCCGACGGCTTTTGCCGGCGAGTCGCAACTGGTCGCCTCCGAGTTACTCGATACGTGGAAAGACTGGCTATCATTCCATCTGATCGAGTTTTACGCCGGAGTTCTGCCAAAAGCGCTCAGCGATGAGCGGTTCGCATTTTTTGGCAAGACCCTTTTGGGAGTGCCGGAGCAGCGTCCGAGATGGCAGCGTGGCGTCTTCATTGTGAACGATTTACTGGGCGACGACGTCGGCCGCATCTACGCGCAAAAGCATTTTTCTCCAGAGGCCAAAGCGCAAGGTGAGGCAATGGTGCGCAACATTGTGGAGGCGTTCCGCAAACGCATCGATGCGCTGACCTGGATGAATCCCGCCACCAAGGCCGAGGCCAAAGCCAAGCTCAGTTCGCTTTATGTGGGCATCGGCTATCCGGAAACCTGGCGCGACTATTCCGGACTCGAAATCAAGCCCGACGACATTTTTGGCAACATCTGGCGCGGCTCACTGTTTGACTATCATTACGCTCTCAGCCGGCTCGGTAAAGATGTCAACCCTAAAGAATGGTCGATGACTCCGCAAACGGTAAACGCGGTTAATTTGCCGCTGCAGAATGCGCTCAACTTTCCAGCCGCGATTCTGCAGCCGCCGTTCTTCGATCCGAAAGCGCCGTCAGTTATGAACTACGGCGCGATAGGATCGATTATTGGGCACGAAGTCAGCCACACTTTCGACACGGAAGGCAGCACGTTCGACTCGAGGGGTGCGCTGCGCAATTGGTGGACACCTGAAGACCTGAAGCATTTCGAGGAAGCAACTGCCAAGCTCGTGGCCCAATACGATACGTACAAACCCTTTCCCGATCTGCACGTCAACGGCAAGCAAACAATTGCGGAAAATATCGCCGATCTGGGCGGCATCTTGGCTTCGTATGACGGCTACCGCGCTTCGCTGGGCGGCAAAGAAGCTGCGGAGCGGGATGGGTTTACCGGCGATCAACAGTTCTTCATCGCCTTCGGTCAGAACTGGGCATCGGCGGCTCGCCCCGCAGCTCTTCGGGAGCATGTGCTCACCGACGAGCATTCGCCCCCCGAATATCGAGCCGACACTGTGCACAACGTCGACGCCTGGTATGCGGCGTTCAATGTGAAGCCCGGAGAGGCGCTGTATCTCTCGCCGCACGACAGGGTGCGGATCTGGTGAGCGACTTTCAGTTAAAGGGAATGTCGCAAAAGTCGCGCGTCATTTCAATGCATTTCGCCGTAGAAACGTGTGCTATCGGTATCGGTATGTCCGAGAGGAACACTTATGAGTTGTTTCCCTTCCAGTTCGAGAACACGGTCCTCGAGTTCGTCGGCAATCAAGTGCGTCGAATCGATTTGTCCGGGAAAGCGTGGTTCCCAATATGACTCAACCACGGGAACCGACGCTTGCTTTCGGATAACCGCGATGACTTCGCCCGACGCGACGAACCGCGCCTTCGGAAATTTCTTCTGGATTGTGTTTACGCCAAAGAAATGATCGCCGTGGCCGTGGGTTGCGTAGATTGTCGTCAAATTCTTGCCGCTGTGCGCGATCCAGTCGACAAGTTTCCGGTTTTGATCGTTTTAAATATGCGCGTTGTGTGCGCGTTCTATCGGATTGCCACTCGCTTGGGAGTAGCGACCACATTGTCCGCGTGTGCCTTTTTCCATTCGCGGCGCTTGCTCTGTACTGCGCGCTG
>DATNKA010000774.1:0-12327 GCA_035603655.1 Candidatus Acidiferrales bacterium
TCTTACCTTCGCCGTACGCCCATGCGGTGTCGAAGAAATTGCAGCCCGAGTCAACGGCGAGTTGCAGGGAATCAAGCGATTGCTGGTCATCGGAGCCGCTCCAGCCGCTCATGCCCCACAACCCGTATGCGATGTCGCTGACGGCAAAACCGGAGCGCCCCAGCTTGCGATATTTCACGTGTCTTCCTTTGATGATGAGTTATGAATAACCTGACATGGTAGCAGCCTCTACCCGGGGTTTTGAAATCGGAGGTTGAAATCTGGGTTCGAAATCAAGGAGCGCCAAAAATCTTTCGACATTGGGGGTACCGGGCTCACAGATCCTTGGGGTTTTGTAGCAGCTAATTTTTCGATGGGAAGCATCGAGATTTTGCCGCCCCGCGATTGTCGTGGAAGTGTTTGAATAAATCCAGATTCATAGATTGAAGATTCTGGAGGTTCCCCATGGAATCAGAACGTCGCACTACCCCTGTAGTGGCTTACCCCCCGGAAGAGTTTAAAGCGTCCTCATCTCGCTTGACCGATGAAAAAATTTCCGACGATACTGGAACGGAGACGAAGGTTGACAGTGTATTCGCTCCGACAGGGTTGAAGAATCCCTTCTGGAAGTAAGGTCGCAGGCGGCAGAGCCGGACGAGGCGGAACAGCAGTCTCGTCCGGCGCTGCCCGTATTGCTTACCGGCGAAGGGTCCTCCGCTTCGGTCAGGATGACAGCCCTCTTCTACCTCACCGTGTCTGTAACTCCCTAAAGCAGGATCGGAAGGCAGAGGCAAGGGCGAAGTGCGAAGGGGAGAGCGGCCATTTCCTGAACTGCGGGCTGGAGTTGCTCGTCGCGGCAGGGTTCGAGCGTGATCACGAAAGGAAGCGCGCTTTTGTCGAAGCCGGGATTTTGCAGCACGGCGTCAATGTTAAGTTGGTGAGCCGATAAGATCGCGGCCAGACGCGCGATGATGCCAGGCTGATCTTTCACAACAAACCTCAGATACCAGGGCGTTTCGAAGTCGCAACTGATTCTTGGAGAAGCGAGCTGCAGCGTTTGCTGCGGACGCGCTCCGGCCGAAGGACTCTCCGCGATAAACATCACGTCAGAAACCACAGCAACGGCGGTAGGATCCCCTCCCGCGCCGGCGCCGAGGAAGGCTACGTCGCCACCGTATCTTCCAGACGTCAAAACCAGATTAAGGTTTTTCTGCACGCGTCCGAAAGGTGAAGATGCGGGAACCAGGCTGGGGCCGACCTCGGCAAACAGCGTGGTGTCTTTCAAATCGGCCCGTGCGATTTGACGGATGGTGCAGCCCAACTCAGCGGAATAATCGAAGTCGATTGCCTCGACTGCGCGAATTGTACGGGCGCGAATGTCTGCGGGCGAAACTCGGACCTGCAGACCGGCCAGAGCGAGGATTGACAGTTTGGCGCGGGCATCGCCGCCGTCGAGGTCTTCGCTGGCGTCGGCTTCGGCATACCCGCGGGCTTGCGCTTCTTCGAGGGCCTCGCTGAAGGGAATGCGATCCGTCTCGATGCGGCTGAGAATATAGTTACAGGTGCCATTGAGAATGCCGGCGATGCCGTGCAGTCGATCCCCGGAGAGCCCGGTGCGCAGCGCGGGGAGAACCGGAACACCGCCGGCGACAGAGGCGCCAAACTCCAGGCGGCAACTGTTCGCGCTGGCGAGCTGAAGCAAATCCGGGCCGTGCCGGGCGATGAGTTGCTTGTTGGCCGTTACGACAGACTTGCCGGCGTTTAAGGCGCTTCGCACTAACTCTTCGGCTGTCGTTAAGCCTCCGATCAGCTCGATGATAATGTCAACCTCGGAGTTGAGAATCGCGCCCAAGTCTTCTGTCCAAATCACGTCGCTCGGGACCCAAGGTTGCTTCTTTCGCTCGATATTACGATTGCAGATGTGTGTGAGGCGGATTAGGCCAGGGCTGCGCTCGCAAAGAATCTTGGCCACAGCGCGGCCCACGGTTCCGAAACCTACCAGGGCAACACGGCGCACGGGCTGGCGATCCCCGGACTTGGAGGAGCTGGCTGCCGGATCATTTGACGAAGTCTTTTGCAAAGTTAGTCCCGGAAACGGAGACTCATTTTTATCATAAGTGGACTTACCGCAGGCACGCTTGATCGCGAAGACTCGATGCTCTGCCGGCGCGGGCGGCTTGCCGGGCAGAAGCGGCATCAAAGTTGGTAAGATGATGCGACCCCGCAGCGGGCTCGTCGAGTGCGTTGCTGCGGGGAATCAGAAGCGGAACCATTTGCCAACGGCCCCTCACCTTTCCAAGCCGAGCTCTAAGGTCCGCCACCATGCCCGGTTTTGGGAGGAGAATGGATGACAGGTAAGTTCGCGACCGCGACTGCGCAGACGCTGCTGATTCTGACAATTCTGTTGACGGCCAAGGGATTTGGCCAAGCTCCGGTCACCGGTGAATCTCCGGCGACCCCAGCGCCAGAGGCACAGCAGCCCGCAACGCAGCAACCTCCTGCGGCGCAATCCCCCGACGGCCAGGAACCCGCTGAGGAACAATCGAGTTCGCGGCGCAAGAAGCCTCACAACTACAAGAACTGGAACTATAACGTCGGACTTGGCGCCAACGTAGACAGTGGCGCGACAAAAACATTCGTGAGAGGCGGCGGTTACGACGGCACGGTAGGAGTGGCGCGCAACGCGAATAAGTATTTCGGTCTGCGCGGGGACTTTATTTTTGCCGACCTGCCGTTGCGCCAGTCTTCTCTTTCCCTGGCTCAGGCCGGGAGTGGAACCAGCTATCTTTTCGCTTTTACCGTGGACCCTGTCATCAACATTCCAGTCACCAAGGTATGGGGAGCGTATTTGCTCTTCGGTCCCGGCTTTTACCACCGGTCGGGAACATTGAACTCCGACGCTGCTGTTCCGGGTTCGTCCTGCAATGCGTTTTTCGAGTGGTGGGGTGCGTGTCCGAACGTCAGTATTCCGCTGAGCGGCAGCTTCGTTCATTCCAGCCAAAACCAGTTTGGCTATAACTTTGGTGGAGGAGTGACGCGCAAGGTGCCCAGTGGCGTTGAAATATATGCGGAATTTCGTCTCATGCACGGATCGGCTAACGGGACCACCACGGATGTGCGGCCGATTACCATCGGGGTGCGCTGGTAGGCGATCGGGTGTGACAAAATAACAATTAATCGGGGTTCTTCCGGTAGCTCCAGAGCTCGCTGGAGAGTTGCTGCAGCTGGACGAACGAAGAGGCCGGAACGGGCTGTGAAACCGTGTCGCTGGAATTAGTTCCAGCCAGGGCTGATTCGACGATAAGGTGCGCGGGGGCCAGCGAGCAAACCGGATCGGTTGCGGCGGCATCGCCGGTAAGCAAAAGCGCCTGGCAGCGGCATCCGCCGAAATCATCGCCGCGACGGTCGCAACTGCGGCATGGTTCCGGCATCCATTCTTCTCCCCGAAAGCGCTGAAATGAGGAAGACTCCCGCCAGATGTACTCCAGAGTTTTCTGGCGAACGTTCTCGCAAGTGAGCCCGGGAATAACTTCCGCGGCGTGACAGGGAAGAGCCTTGCCTGAGGGATTGATGAGCATCAATCTACGGCCCCATCCTCCCATACAGGCCTTGGGAAAGCGCGCGTAATAATCAGGGACAACCGAATCGATGCGGATGCGTCCGGCAAGGCGCTGTTCAGCGGTGGCTACGGCTTCCACGGCCCTTTCCAATTGTGCCCGTGTGGGCAGCAGCGCCGCTCGGTTCCGCAGCGCCCATCCATAATATTGCGTGTGGGCAATCTCCATTCGCTCGGGGGCCAGTCGTTCGATGAACGAGATCATCTCTTCGATGTGATCGATGTTCTGCCGGTGGATAACCAGGTTCACGGTGAACGCGATTTTGTGTTGGCGGATGAGGCGCGACAATTCGATCTTGTGCGCGTGCGCTTTGGCTCCGGCGATCCAGTTCGCTGCGCCCTCGCGCGAATCCTGGAAGCTGACCTGGATATGATCGAGGCCGGCGTCGACCAACGCCTGCAATCTTGTTTCAGCAAGACCAATTCCGGATGTAATCAGATTTGTGTAGAGGCCCGCGCCGCGGGCGCTCGCGATGAGTTGCGCGAGGTCTGGACGCGCCAGCGGTTCGCCGCCGGTGAAGTGCGCGTGCAGCATGCCGAGCTTGCCCGCCTGCTGAAAAACATCGATCCACTCCGCGGTGGAGAGCTCCGAACTCACTGCGGCCAGCTCCAGCGGATTGGAGCAGTAGACGCAGTGCAGCGGGCAGCGGTGCGTGAGTTCGGCGATGAGGGCCAGAGGGTTCGGAATCATGAGTGCTGCCGATTAATCATTGGATCAGTAATCGACGATCCGCTTGTGGCGGAGTTGCTCGAGAAACTGGCCGATGTCGCTGCGAACCTTCGCGGGATCCGCATCCGCAAACTGGGACTGCAATTCTCCGATGATCTGGCCGAAGGTGCGCTGACCGTCGCAGCGCTCGAGTATCTGAAGACCGGTGCCCTGCAACCGAATTGCGCCTTCGGGGAACAAGACGGTACGTTCCAGTCCGGTGTCGATTTTTTTCTCCGCGCCCCAGCGGCAACCGGCCGCGAGACGAGGCTGGCTGGAATCCTCGGGTAAGGCCACTCTACCTGCCCTCGATGTGGAATGCCCCGGGGGGCGGCCATCCCGGCTGCACGTAGGCGAAGTACAGAGCGTCGAGCTGCGCCCACAGAATGTCGCACTTGTCGCGCAGGGCCTGGAGCGCCAACTCCTGTTCGGCTCGCGTCTTCGCATTGTCGAATACATAATTCACAGCGAATTGTGAATCCTCGGGAGCCTGAAAGAGTCTGGCCTCGAAATAATCCAGACCTCCAGCCAGCCAGGGATAGTGCTGCCGCAATTTCTCCACTCGAAGTGTGATCAGCTTTGTCGAAAACAATTCTGTCAGCGAGGAGGCGACCGCCTCTAGCAAGGTACGGCTTCGAACGAGGTTCAGGTATTCGTTTACCGCGAAGCGGGTCGCCGGAAGAATGCCTTTGCCGGCGCGAACTTCTGAGGGGTCGAGCCCGGTGGCCTCCGCCAACTTTATCCAGCGCTTGATGCCGCCTTCACTGGTGGCATCGCCATCGTGGTCGACGACGCGCTTGCGCCAGGCGCGTCGGAAGACGGGGTCCGGACCACGTGAGAGGATGATCGAATCTTTGATTGGAATGCTGCTTTGATAGTAGTAGCGATTCAGCGCCCAGGCCTGCAATTGACCGCGGCTGAGCTTGCCTTCGTGCATCAACAGGTGAAAAGGATGTTTGTGATGATAACGCTCTTCGCCCGTGGCCTGTAATTGCGCGCGTAACTCATCGAGTGAAAGCAAGGGGCGGACTTGCGGGGTTGTCTCGGTCTCTACAGGTTGAACTGCCATCCATCCTCCGCGATTTCCCAGCCCGCGCCCCGCACCTGGCGATATTGAGGACTTGCCTCGTCCAGCATGGGATTGGTGTTGTTGATATGTATGAATATTTTACGCGGGCGGCGCACTCCCGCCAACTTGACGAGGGTGTCTGCGACGGCAACGTGGCCCATCTGTTGCGCGGTTTGCCCGCTGCCCTGCACGCGAACGAGTTCGTCGTCGCTCCAAAAAGTACCGTCGAAGAGCACAACATCGCAGGCATCGAGCTGCGCCAGCAATCCATTGTCTAGCTGAGGGACCGCTGGCATGAAGGCAAATCGGTGGCCGGAATTGGAATGGAGGAAGAAGCCCAGGGAGGCTTCGCCGGGGGAAAGATGCGCTTGGCGTTCTGCCGTGACGAAGGCAGGATAGTGAGTACTTAACGACCAAGGCCGGCAGCGGAGACCGGAATCCTCGCCTTGCGCGTTGCGCAGAGAAAATTCCTTTCCGGGTTCAAAGTCAGTCCACATCGTTTGATCCGGAATTCGCTGCAGCATGCCGAACATCGAATTATCGTCGCGGAGAATCCGCCGCACGGAAGCGGTGGTATGGACACGCAGGGGCTGGAGTTCGCGCAGCAGGAGGAGTCCAAGGACATGGTCGATATCGGCATTGGCGAGCGCGATGCCTGCGATGGGCGATTGGCGCATACCTTGACGCGGATGCAGCTCCGGCGTGGCTTCAATTTGCGCGCGGAGGTCTGGCGACGCGCCCAGTAAGAACCAAGAGCGACCATCCTCGCTGAGGGCCAGCTGGGTTTGGGTGCGCGGCTTGCCGTGGAGTGTGCCTGCCCTCACCGCGCTGCAATTTTCGCAGGCGCAATTCCATTGCGGGAAAGCGCCACCGGCCGCTGAACCAAGAATCTTTACCTGCATCTCTGCGAGTTTAACCCTTGCCATGATGCGCGAGGTAATTTCGCAATACTACGGAACACGGGATGACAGAAGTAGCAGCTTTTTTCATGATTCCAGTGGGGAAGTTGCAAGCGGCTGCATTCGGAAAGGGAATCTGCGCTCCCGAGCTGCTTTCTTATTGCCGCAGAATCAACCTCCCTTCATAATGTGAATGGCCCACGGCACGCGGGTTGCAGCCCTCTCCTGCCCTCCCCGGTTTTTCTCGAAGCGTGGGGTTGAAGGTCCCGGTTTGGCTTACCCTTGCCCTGCAGCGGCGGCGCAGCGTAGCGGATCGACATCCCATAGCGGGACGTCGGCGTTAAGATTTTCGACTCCTACTTCACCGGCCATCTCCGTCCCCGGCTGGCCGCACCAAACCACGCGAAATTGAGCTTTCGTTCCCTCGTACAAAACGTCGACCACGTCGCCCGGCTTCAGCTTTGCGTCAACACACTGAAGAGTAGCGCCACGGCCGCTGATGGTGCGCAGGCTGGCGGGCTGAATGAATGGGCGCGAATAGCTGTCCATGCCCCAGATTTGTACGGGAAGGTCAACGAAGATACGTGACTGCTGGCGCCGGTCCATTCCGATTCTCCTTGGCCGCAAAAGCGAGTTCAAGGGATGGTAGGCGGGGCCGCCAGGCAAACAAAGGTAACCACCGTCACCGGCAAGATGTCTCGAAAGTTTGCCCGGGGCTAGCGGCGCTGGTCCACGCTGGCGGTAGCTGACTAGTCCATGTCTCCGAGAGAGCAGGAGCCGGGACCGCGAGGGTCGCCACAGGAGCCGCAGCCCCCTGTGGGAGATGCGGTGCCAGTCGAGCCTTTCGCCGCGACCGCAAAAACGCTAAGCTGGGGGCTCAGTTTCTTGCTCTGACATTTGGGGCATTTCGCTTTGTCGCGGCCGAATAGCAGGGTTTCGAACTCGTGCTGACATTCCTGGCAGAGATATTCGAAAATTGGCATTGGATGACTCCCGTGTAGCGTATACCTCCTATTAGAATTGTTTTGTGGAAACTTCGCAATGGGACTGCGACGCGTGCAATTTCAAGCGCCAGAAACTGGGCTCGAGGGCATCCTGACTGAGAAGCAGGCAGCGTTTGTTTCGACTGAATTCCGGCCGCGCATCCGCCTGCGTGGCGGACACGTGCAGACTCTGGCTGCATTCTTTCTGTCGCGCCGGATCCACCTGCCAGCGGCTGAGCAGCGACTGATCGAAGTGGAACCCGGGATTCCGGTGCTATGCCACTGTCACTGGCAGAAAGAGCGGAGCAGCGCGCTGACCTTGATTGTGGTGCACGGGCTCGAGGGCTCGAGCGAGTCGCAATACATGCTGGGGATCGCGCGAAAGGGGTTGGCCGCGGGGATGAATGTCGTGCGCATGAACCAGCGTAACTGCGGCGGCATGGATCATTGTGCGCCCACCCTGTACAACTCCAGTCGCTCCGGGGACGTGCGGGCGGTCGCACGCGACCTAGTCGAGCGCGACGCGATTCAGGGTTTCGTGCTCATCGGATTTTCCATGGGCGGCAATCTGGTTCTGAAACTGGCCGGAGAGTGGGGAAGTGGCGGTCCTCCAGAATTTCGTGGAGTCGCCGCGGTTTGTCCGGCGGTGAATCTGGCGGCTGGGGCGGACGCGCTGCATGAGCCGGCCAACCGGGTTTACGAATATTATTTTCTGCTCCAGTTATTCCGGCGGTTTCGCCGCAAGGCTCGGTTGTTTCCCGACACGTTTGACGCCTCGCGTCTCCGGGGAATTAAGAGCCTGCGAGATTTCGACGATCGCATTACTGCTTACTATTGCGGTTTCACTGGGGCTGACGACTACTATGACCGCGCCGCCTCGGCCCATGTTGTGGACCGGATCGCGCGTCCGACGCTGGTGATCCACGCGGCCAACGATCCTTTCATACGCATTTTGCCGGAAACCCGGCAGAAGATTCTTTCCAATCACAATATCCTCTACATCGAAACCGACGACGGTGGTCATTGCGCGTTCGTGGGCGATCGTGAAGGCCTCTCGACCTATGACGGGCGGTGGGCGGAGCGCGAAGTCGTGGAGTTCGCCAAACAATTTCGGTAGCGTGCGTGGCGCGGGCAGTTCTGCCCGCCCTGCCAGCCTGCACCACAGTTCGCAGGCAGAGTGCCTGCGCCACACATTTAGCTGGCGCGGAGCGGACTGCGAAACCAAGCCAGAATCTCAGCCCCGTGTCCCTTGAAACGCTTTCGCAGAATAGCGAGGCTAAGCATCGCAAGGAAAATTACCAACAATCCAATCGATGCGGTCCAGATATTAACGCTATGTTTGGGGAGGATTGAAGCTCGACCATAAACGAACTCGAAGTGTATCCAGTAGACCAGGAGAGAAGCTTGCCCCAATTGAACGAGTGCACTGAAGCCCCATTGTCCGGCGCCCCAGCGGCACCAGGCATAGCTTGCGGTGAGAATCACCAGCACCATGCCGACTCGAACCAAAAAGAAATTCGGGCTGGTATGCCAGTAATCATAGCCCGCATAAAGGTGGCGCGGCTGGGCGTCGAGCCAGCGACCCGCTGCAAGCAACCCTAAGCCGGCCACCCCCATGCCGAAAAAAGTCAGGGCTTCGCGGCGGCGAGCAGGCTGGCTTTGCAAAACAAATCCAGCGGCCAAGCCGGCAAAGGCGAAACCGGCCCAGGGAAAAATAGGGAAAAGCCAAGCTTGTGGAGTGCCAAGATTGTGGACACCGTCGAGGTACGATTCCAGCGGCCACGGCAGCCAGCGCGGTCTCCATGTGGTCCACATCAGAGGCGTGAGCATAGAAATCGTCAGAGCGGTTCCAGCCGACCCGAGAACCAGTGCGGATCTAGCGTGTTTGCCTCCTGCGATCGACAGCACAATCCAGCAGAGCAGACCCATGAGCATCATCGAGAGACCGATGGTGTTGAGTATGTCCACGCGCAGCAGATCGCTGAGCGGCGCCCAACCCCAGGCAATGACATATTCCTGCAGGCGAAAGAGCAAGCCTAAGGCAAAGATCTCCGCGCCACGACGGATCGTAGCGCGCGCGATTGGCGCGGGTGGCAGATTCCTGGCCCACAGCTTTTCGGTTACCAGTGCGAACGAAACCCCCGCCAGAAACAAAAACAAAGGAGCAGGGAAGGTTCCTCCGAGTTGGGAGTACATGAAGAACTTGCTCTGGCGCGCGCCGGGGCTGAGCCAGGAGTCGTAGCAATGGGTCTGGAACATCAGGACGCAGGCCAAGCCGCGCATCCAGTCGATGTAGGCCAGCCGGGATGATTGGGTGGATGTCAACGCGACACCGCATGATACTCCACCGGGGGCTTGTGATAAATTTTGCTAGAGGGCGCGTAGCTCAATTGGACAGAGCACCGGTTTTCTAAACCGGTGGTTGCAGGTTCGATCCCTGCCGCGCCTACCATTTTCAAGACTTTGCGGATCGTCTCCCGTCATTCTGTCTCCCTTGTCTCCCACGGCTTGTGAGAACCGAGGGCACCTACGTTGCTGTGTTCTTTTGTGAATGCGGAGCCAGCAAGTCCGCTCCGGTGGACGCACAAGGGCGAATTACCTTTTGGAGAGGGCCCGAAAAAGTAAGACATCGGCCCTAAAAACCCCGTTACCGAATGAACCTTTTAAGGAATGAACGACGTGCAATTTGCCCCAACTATCGACCTTTATTCAATACTTTTCCACTCTTTGCAAGCCGTCAGGATCCCCGGCATTGTTTTGTCGTCTGGAAGGCCAGCCGATGGTTTACCAAAATGGAAGACCAGATCGAACGACTACTCTCGAATCATCTGGAACATGCCCAAGACAGTCTAGACAAACTGAATGCAGGGCAGAATGCTGCACTCACGGAGATGAAGGAATTGCGTGCGGACCTGAGAGAACTTCTTCGCCGCTAGCCTACCCCTATAATTTCATACCCCCCAAAAAAAAAGCCTCAGGTCCTCTCCCATTTAGAGGAAAGAAGTCGAGGGCGATTCACAATTACGGTGCAACGCGGTATGAGGCATGAAAAATCCCCGCTCGGAGGCGAGGATTTTATGAGATTACGGGAAGAAGGTCACACCGCAGGGTTCGTGGGCTGTCCCAGCATCCACTCGCGATTTTTTGCAGCGTTTTGTTCCGCCCAACGTTTATCGGCTTCCTGTGCCGACTCAGCGTACCTTCCCTCTTCCGTAGTCCACGGAATATCTATGTCGCCGCAGACCGCGTGAAAATCCGTAAACCCGTAGATGTCAAGACGGTCACTTTTCAACCACCTTGAAATGTTCTCTCTGGTGAATTCACCGATGAGACTCAGGTCGGATGCGCTCAGATCACGTCGATACATCCTCGTGATGTCGTTTATGACGTAAACGTACGCATCAGTCATAGCCCCTCTCCTGATCGGTCCTGATTAACGCTAGGCCCGTTGCCGTCTGGATAGACCTCGTACCACAGGCAGAGGTCGCAGCCGCCCCAAGTATCGTGATCATGGTGAACTGGCCTAATTCTTCCCAATCTGTTTTTGGCCGCTTGGACGTACGCCTCTCTCTCTTTGGCATAACGTGCTCGTCGCTGGTCAAATGTCTCTCTTCCATCGGGCATAGGTCCGTGTTGAACTATGCCGTTCGGAGTTTTCTCGAAAATGTCCACTTTGAAAGTCTCCTTGCCAGAGGTCACACCGCAGGGTTTACGAGGCGGCGCAGGGCGCGGGCTGCTTCTTGCGGAGTTTTGGGCCAGTTCCTAGCCATCTCTTCAGTAGGCCCCTTTGCTAGGTAATCTAGGCGTGCCTGTTCCGTAGCCCACGGAATATCTATGTCACCACACACTGCATGAAAATCCTCGATAGGCAGGATGCCAACCCAATCCGGCCCACGGTGGTTGTTCATCCACCTTAAAACATTCTCTCTCGTGAATTCACCGATGGAACTCAGGTCAGCCTCGCTCAGTTCATGCCTAAATAACCCGATGCCGCCTACGATTTCAACGTATGGCCTCTCCGTCATAACCCCTCCAGTGGATTCGTCACCTGCTCATAGTTCAAAGTGCACCACCTTGCGGAACGCTTAATCACCGAAGCGCGCCTTGAATCGAGCCGCAAGTCTCTCATCGTCGGCCCTTTGGTCTTTCTCCGTATGGGGTTTTAGCTGAACAACTACTCTTTCGGCGTTGGCGGGGTCGTTGTCGTGTGAGCAGTTCCATTCACCGCACTGTGGGCATGGCCCATGCTGAACAATACCGTTCGAAGTCTTCTCGAAAATGTCCATCTAATTTTTACGACCTTTTCGCTGTTACCGTTTCAGGGTACGTGACAGGGGCACCCACAGACCATTGTCCTCGCTCGAACACGTGCGACTGTCCACAATTCGTACATCGACCGACCAGCTTTATCCGAACGGCGTATCCTTCCGCACGATAGCTAAACCCCCTCCAGTCTCTATTTCCGCAGTTACCGCACACCAGAGGAACATCGACTACTTTTGGCGATTCGGTACACTCGGAATCGTGCTTATACGGAGTACCGTTAGTAGTCATAAGGGACGGGTTTTTCATTGCGAGGATTGGCTGCCCACTTCCGCAGGACAAGCCTCTGCTGCTCCCAAATCGACCTCGCCTCTTCCGAATCCCACGGAATGTCGATGTCGCCACAGACTGCGTGAAAATCCTTAAAACTATCCTCAGGGCCTTGGTGGTCGTACAGCCATTGCGCCACTCTCCATCTCGTGAATTCGCCAATCAAACGTAAGTCGGATTGGGTTAAGTTCGACCGATACATTGATATGCCGCCTACGACTTCAATGTACGGCCTCTCCATTTGTTCCTCCTGAGTGGTTTTTAGGCGCTTTTTCGGGTAGGAAAAGGCCAGCCGGATACTAAGTGGGTCCGGCGAGGGGAGCTGTTCTTAAGCAATTCATGTCGTTCAGCGGCTTCCTTGGACATTCTGTGATTTCGTATGGCTTCCACGTCGTCTGCTGTATAGTCCTTGTGCTTGTCTAGACAGGCCCATGCAGTGCATGTACAGGCCCATTCACCACAGTACGGGCATGGTCCGT
>DATNKA010000775.1:0-3086 GCA_035603655.1 Candidatus Acidiferrales bacterium
CTTTGCCGTCGACATTCTCCTCGAAGTCGAAAGCCTCCACCGGGGCAGTCTCTTTACCATAGGGAAGCCGCATGAGCACGTGCGGCAGCACCAGGCCGACATAACGCGAGTCTTCGCTTTCGCGGAAGGATTTCCAGCGAATGTAGGCATCGTTGTCAAAGATCTTGGCCAAATCCCGGGGGCCGGCCAGATCCGTAAAGCTCTCCCAGTTGAACATCTTCGTGCCGGCGCCGGCGATGAACGGCGCATGGGCCGCGGCCGCAAGATTGGACATCTTCTCCAATACTTCGAGGTCATCCGGATGCCGGCCAAATTCGTAATCTCCCAACAGCGCTCCGAAGGGATGACCGCCGAGCACGCCATAGCCCTCATCGTGGACTTTCTTGAAGGTGGCGCTTTGGTCGAACTCGGAGGCCTTGCGTAGATCCTTCAAAAGGTCATTCTTGCTGATGTTCATGACCTTGATCTTCAACATCGTGGAGGTCTCGGTTTGAAACACGAAATACTTCAGTCCGCGCCATGCTGATTCGAGTTTTTGGAATGCCTCGGCGTGCATGACCTCATTCAATTGATTGGTGAGGGCCTGATCTATGGCGGCGATGCGGGCATTCAGCATCGCTTCGGTGTCGGCGGACACCTTCATTTCGCGGGTCACCACTTGCTCAACCAGGGCCTCTACCCACTGCTTGGCAACGTCGCGCTCCTCATCGGTAGGCGCCAGCCGGCCTTCTTTGAGTATTTTCTCGAGTAAACTGCCTTCGCTTTCAACCGCCCCTTGAGGTATTGGTTTCGGAAGAGCTCCCATGTTAGTTCCCCTTTCCCGGCTCAGGCTCGGGCAGACCGACTTCGGTGCGCAACTTATTCAATTCCTGATCGTCGCTGAGTATCTGCTGCAGCATCTTCTCCAGCTTGTCGTTGCCGTACAGACTGCTGCGCAGGTTCGATAGCTTTCGCCGTAACTCAATCAGCTTTCTCAGCGGTTCGACCTGCTCGACCACATTCTGCGGCTCGAAATCCTCCATGCTGGAGAACTTGAGTTCGACGCCAATTTTCGTATCGTCGTCACTGAGCTTGTTGTCGACCTTAAAGGTGATCCGCGGAGTCATCTTGGCCAGAACTTTGTCAAAGTTATCCCGATCAATCTCGACAAATTTGCGGTCCTTGATCGCGGGAAGCGGCTTGTCGGGCTGTCCCGAAAGATCCGCCAGCACTCCGACTACAAAGGGTAGTTCTTTCTTCTCGATTGCTCCGCCAGTTTCAACGTCGTATGTGATCTGTACGCGCGGTGGACGAACCCGTCCGATTTTTTTCTGTAAACTCTCTTTTGGCATGTTTAGACTCCCTGGAAAAAACGACTTAGGCACCCAATCAATACCGGAGGGCCGCAAGCTTACTACTTATCGGTAAATCTGTCCACCCCCACTTAGTTGCGGTAGTTGCGGCCGTTCCCGGTTTGGCTCAGCTCTAACTCTCGTCTCCAAGCTGTATAGTGCTGCTCGCCCCGAAAACGTTTCAAAGGTTCGCGGCTGTTTTCACTGCCCTACGCCCAGCGTCCTACGGCTGGGCGTGCGCTAACTGCACGGCCCACCAACCCTCGCAGCGAAGTTTAGAAAAATAACTCCTTCCGAAGATATTGCTGGCGGCCGAGTCAATCCGAATCTGAATCGTGGCAGGACTTCCCTTCGAATCCTGCAACGGCGTGTGACTATTGGCAAACATCACCGAGCGAAAAGTGAAGAGGCCGCCGTTTTGATCGTCAGCCGCCTGCAACAGTCGAAAGAGGCCCCAGGGACCGGGAAACTGGGCAAGCATCTTCTGTCCGCTCTTAAACCTAAACCCGGTCCTGAGGTCCAGTTGGGTGGGAGCAGCCGTAACGGGCGGCCACACAAGTTTTTGGACGCTTCCCTTTCCCGGGGTGTATTTGATCGCGTGGCCATCGACATCAAGTTCAAACGAGATTTTGCCGGTGCCGTCCAAGGTCAGCGTGTAGTCAAAATGAGGGACATTTCCACCATCGGCATACAGAGCATCCCGAAGCTGGCTTAAGCTGTTCAATTCTTGCAAGAAAGGCTGGGAGTAGGTAGCCGGGAAATCCGCTTTGCCTGCCCACGTTTTACCCTGCCGCGCATAGGCCTGCGAAACGTCAGGCGATTGCTCAAACTGAGCCAACGTGCCGGTCGTGGGAGCAAAGACCTGGTTCAGGTCCTGCGTGGTCGCATCCAGTGACGAGGTGGCATCGAAGGGAAACTTGGTCTGAAGCGGCGCGATGCTTGAGCAAAGGTCGTTTTCGGCCCTGTTGATCCGCGCGATCACCGGCCGGAAGTCCGGGGGTGCGGGCGGCGGCGGTATTGGTTTAACCGGTGTTTTTCCGATCGCCGCGCTCGCGTAACGAAGGGGCTCTTCCAGCAAGTTCCCCAAATCGAGGTCCATCTTGGAGGGCTCGTTTGGGAACGATCCCTTAAGCGAGTGGAGAGCCGTTTCCGCGCTTACGACCGCCTGGTTCGCCTGGTCAAGCAACTGCTTATCCGCAGCCGCCGCCTTATCAATCTTAGGTGGAATCGCCGCCAGGGCATTGCTCAAGTTTTCGAGAGCTTTCACATATTCCTGGTTCTTGTCGTTCAGCCATTTCTCCGAATTCGCCGGATCGACCATCGCATGCACCGGCTCGAACTCGCGCATAATCTCGGCCGAACCCAGGCTGGGCTGTGGTGTCAGCTGATCAGCGGGCTTCGAAGGCTTCCTGTTGCCATACTTGTCGAAAAGGTCGGTCACGGTTTGCTTTACGCTGGCAGCGCCTTGCTCGATACTTTCCTCCGCTTTTGACACCGTCGTTGCGGGCGCGACAACATTCGTGTCGTGCGAGGCCATGTAAATCAGCCCCAACAGCGGTGAGCGGTTGTTGTCGGCCAGTATGCGCAATTTACGCGAGGCATCAGCCGTATTGCTGAAACCCACCACATGGTGCGCCTCGAAAAATGACTTCCAGTGCTGGACGTAACTCTTGACGTAGAGATCCTGTAGATCTCGATCGGTGGACGCATCGCTCGACCACTTCGAAATAGCCGACGTACTCCCGACCACGCAGG
>DATNKA010000776.1:0-2594 GCA_035603655.1 Candidatus Acidiferrales bacterium
CGCCATGTTCCATTCGTTCCTTTTTTATGACGCCGAATCGCAGTTCAAGATGGCGGCCGACGTGGATGCAAGCTGCGCCATGGCGTACTGGGCACAGGCCATCGGACTCTATCGCCCACTGGCATATTTGCCGGCCACTCAAGACATGAAGCGGGGATGGGAACTGATTCAGAAGGCTCATCAACTCACAGCGAAGAGCCAGCGCGAGCGCGATTACCTGCATGCGGCAGAGGTTCTCTATCGTCCGGATGCCCGCGATTATGCGCGCCGCAATCACGACTATTCCGCACAGCTGGAAGAAATCTACAGAAGCTATCCAGATGACACCGAAGCCGCGGTATTCTACGCGCTTTCCGTATTAACATTCGCCGACAGCGATGATTCAATTCAGGACGCGGAAAAGGCGATCGGGATTCTAAATCCAATCTTCGCCGCACATCCTGATCACCCGGGGGTAGCGCACTACATTATTCATGCCGCCGACAACCCGCAACTTGCAGCAAAAGGACTCTCGGCAGCCGGGAAATATGCTGAGATCGCGCCGGCTGCGCCGCATGCACTGCATATGCCTTCCCATATTTTTGCGCGGCTCGGCCTTTGGCAAGAAGACATCGACTCAAATCTTGCCTCCTTGCACGCCGCGCAGAATCCATCGGCTGTTGATGTAGGCGGTGAACACCAGCTGCACGCAATGGAATTCCTGGAATACGCCTATCTGCAGATTGGTGAAGATGACAAAGCCAAAGCCCTGGTTGAAAAGGGCGCGAAGATCACGTACGAGCAAGTTGACCCAAACCTGCACGATTACGTGAATCGCACCCGTGCGAACTCGCCGGCCCTGTATTATCTGGAAACGCGAAACTGGAAGGCGGCGCAGGCGCTCAGTCCCGATCCGACGGCCGAGCCCTACAATCAGGCCATTACCTTTTGGGCGCAAGCCGTTGCTGCCGGGCACCTGCATGACTTAACTGTCGCGCAAAATGCCGTCGCTCAGTACGACGCTATGCTCGAATTGACAAAAAAAGGTCCGAGGCCGCGAAATGTTAAGTCCATGATGACTCGCCACGACGAAGCTCATGCCTGGCTTTTGGCGCTGCAGGGCAAGGACGATGAGGCTGTGATGCTATTGCGAAAACTGGCTGACCGGCAGGATGTAGAAGGCAAAGGCGAGATCGAAACCCCGGCGCGCGAAATGCTCGCTGACATGCTGATGGAACTGAACCGGCCGGCGGGAGCGCTTATTGAATACGAAAAGTCTCTAAACACCGATCCCAACAGGTTTAACGGATTGTATGGCGCAGGCCGCGACGCAGAACTGCTTGGAGATTATAAGCAAGCAAACATCTACTTCATGCAGCTCATGAGGAATTGCGCTGTCGCCGGCTCACGCAGGCCGGAATTGCTTCATGCACGCGAATTAACCGAAGAACGGAAAAAACTTTAGCGGAGCCAAGAAGCTGGCGTTTGGTGGCCGGCAACCCAACAGCGTTCTGATTTTGAACTCCGGCAGCCCATTCACAATCACCGACAACCTCACCGCTTTCGGTAACTCCGTATTCAACGGAATCGACCTCGGGACGACGCGCCCCATCAGACCACGCCGGCCACGCTGTCGACTGCAGGCATCGGTGAGGCCTTCGACACCAACGTGCGTGATTCCGCCTCTCGGCACATTGGAAACTCCCGCCGCAACAGCCTCTATTTTCCCCCAGTTCCGGCACTTCAATCTTTCCGTCGTCAAAAATTTCCAGGTAACGGACCGGGCGCAGTTGCAGCTCCGCGCCGAGGCCGCCACTTCGGGTACGCTGACCAAGCAGGAGACCTTCTTCTACAGGCTGTCGTTACCCATCGGGCATGCCGGACAGGGCAGCAACGAACCGTAACTGATTGATATAAACGGGGTCGGCGGACATTGTTTGATACAAAATGTTTGATACAAAATGACACCGCCCGTCACCTGTTATCGTGCCCTTAAACGTACCCAGATTTCGCAGCATCTTGCTTGCGCCTGAGCAAAGGTTAAACCACCATGAGATCGAAAAGAAGGAGAGCTTTATTCACGAGCATGGCGAAAGGACAGAGCTTTACTCGCGATCAGCCCGAACCCGTTCTTTCTGGCGGCATTCTCTAAGCTCAACGATTCTGCGCGGGCCGCGACCGACTGTCCTGCCCTGTTTCTCAACTCCGCCATGGCTAGCCGCGTCTCGAACTCAAGCTCCAAAAGCTGATGAGAATGAGCGCTTCGAAGCGTCTTCTGTAGTTGTTCGCTTGCCGCTCGGAAGTGGCCTGACAAGTCTTGTACGCGACCAGACATCATTTCAAACTGCAAACGGAGTAGTGTGTTCGCACTTTTATCCGCCAGTGACTTAGCCTGTCCCGCCTCAGACTCGGCTTCAGGAAGCTTGGATTCGGCCAGCAGGGCATCGATCAGCACAATGCCGGCGGCAAATTCGTCATCGGCCTGCTGATCTTGATGGAACTGTTCTTTGGCTTTACGGATTACAGTTTCGGCATTGGCAGCATGCCCTTGCTCAATCGACAGCCGCGCCAAGGCTAGTTCCGTTTCCGCGACGGCTTGCTTATCCCCAATCTCT
>DATNKA010000777.1:0-3484 GCA_035603655.1 Candidatus Acidiferrales bacterium
GTTGCGTTGGTCTGGGCTCCCGTTGGACTGAATTTGGCCGTTGTATTCCCATCGTCGAGTTCCGGGGAGTTCAACGTGTTGTACGACCCCAGACGAAGTTGGACAGCGAACTTCTTCTCGAACATGATGTTTTTGAAGACCTTTGCTTCTATAGTCGGCAATGATGGTCACCTTGGTGTCACCAACAAGAAGCTTCTCGGCAGCGTTTTGCGCCAATGTAGAAGCAGGAACGACAAGCAATAATGTGCCTGCGTATTTACACCCTTGTCGAGGGCGATCGAGGAACAATGACCATTGGGCAAAAGAATGCCCCGGGGGGATTTCCGCGAGTCGACACGCAACAAGGCTTCGCCCGCAACATTGCTGCGGTTTCCTATGGAGAACCAGGCCGCCTTTTCTCTGCCTACCGGATGGATGGGAAGTCCGAGCGTGCAGACGTCTACTGACTGCCGCCAGCGATCGACGGGATCAGCATGATCTCGTCGCCGTCCTGGAAGGCATAGGTCTCGCCGCCGAGAAAGCGGATGTCTTCGTCGTTGACATAAATGTTGATGAAGCGGCGAAGCTTGCCGTCTTCGCCTTTGATCTGCGTGGAGAGCGCGGGAAAGGTTTGGTCGATGTCGGTGAGCAAGCTGGGCAGATTTGCAGCTGAAGAGTCGAAGTGCTTGCGGCCATCGGTGTGGCGAGTAAAAGCGGCGGGTAGGGTGACTTTGATCGACATTTATTTGGCTCCTGCGGTGGCAAGTTCGGGTTCTGCGATGCCGTCGAGTTCGCGGAGGTACGTGTCGAAGTCGGCAAGGCGCGGACGGACTGCGCGCTCCTGCTGGTAGTAGCCGGTGAGGGCGTCGGTAGTCTTGAGGCCGTTGCCGGTGATGCAAGTTACGGTTGTCTCGTGTTGCTTGATGCGGCCGCTTGCATAGAGACGCGCAGTGACCGCAGTGGTGACGCCGCCGGCAGTCTCGGTGAAGATGCCTTCGGTTTCGGCAAGTTCCTGGATGCCGGAGACGATCTCGACGTCGGAGACATCTTCGGCCCAACCGCCGGTGTCGAGGATCATGCGGGAGGCTGCGGGACCGTCATTCGGATTGCCGATGGCCAGTGAGCGGGCGATGGTGTTGGGCCGTTGCGGAAGGACCTCGTCAGTTCCCTGCTTGACAGCCGTGGAGATCGGAGAACAGCCAGTGGCCTGTGCGCCGAAGAAGCGCACCGCTTTGTCTTCGACCAGGCCGAGGTAGATCAGTTCGTTGAAGGCTTTGCGAATTTTACGGATGAGCGAACCGCCTGCCATGGGGACGACGACGTTGTCCGGCAGACGCCAACCCAATTGCTCTGCGATCTCGTAACCTACGGTCTTGGAGCCTTCGGCATAGTAGGGGCGGAGATTAACGTTGACGAAGCCCCAGGCGTACTCGTCGGCGATCTGAGTGCAGAGGCGATTAACGTGATCGTAGTTGCCGTCGATGCGGACGAGGCGGGCGCCGTAGACCTGGGTGTTGAGAATTTTCGCGGGTTCTAGGTCGGCGGGGACGAGGATGCAGGCCTTGAGGCCGAGGCGTGCCGATTGCGCAGCGACGGAGTTGGCGAGGTTGCCTGTCGAAGAACAGCCGACGGTCTCGAAGCCAAACTTGCGTGCATTGGCGAGGGCGACAGAGACGACGCGATCTTTGAAGCTGAGGGTTGGGAAGCAGACAGCGTCGTTCTTGACGTAGAGGTTAGTTGCCCCGATACGGTTGCCGAGATTCTTGGCGCGGACCAGTGGGGTGAAGCCTACGGGGAGGTCGGGCTGAAAACCTTCGGGAATGGGAAGCAGCGCGGCGTAGCGCCAGATGTCGGCCGGACCAGCTGCGATGTTTTCGCGAGTGAAGGTGCCGCGGACGGCTTCGAGGTCGTAGGCGATCTCAAGGGGATAGAGGCAGTCAGGGCAGGCAGAGAGGGGCTGGTTGCCAAAACGCTTTCCGCATTCGTTGCACTTCAACTCGTACCGGCTACAGAAATAATTCATGATGCTCTTTCCGAGGGGAAGAGCTGAGAGCCTTTGACTTTTCTCTTTGGGATTGCCGGCTGGGCAATGAAATGCGGGGCGCCGGCCTTTTGGGCTGCATTCTCCGAATCTCATGTACCCTGTGGCCTACGGCCATTCCAGGAGAGAGTTGACACCGGTACGTCTTTGTTCTGTCCGGTTGTCGTGGCGTCAAAGGGCTCGTCCCTCAACCACTCTGCATGAAATTCAAATCTGCCGAAGCAGACTGGAATACTTCGTTTGTATCACAGCATGCGGAGGGCCGCAACTGGGGGCCAATGGTAACGCGGAAGTGGTATCGACCCGGTGCGTCGGGGTGGGTGTACTGGAAGCGGTTGAGAAGAAATACTTTGAGAGGTGACCGATGAAGCGATATCTGAAGTTTGCGGCGAGTTTCTGGATTAGCGTCTTTCTTTGGGCAGGGTCGATGGCAACGGCGCAGAGCACGTCGACGTCAACGGTTACACCCAAGGCGAAGAAGAATAGTGGGAGCTCGACGACGAACGCTGCACCGAGCAGCAACCAGACACAGAGCGGTTCGGCGACGGCTACCAGCACACAGACTCCGGCAGCGGCAACGGCGCACGACGTACAGAGTACGTCCACCACGACATCAACAACGAAGCCGAAGACCATGATCGGCCCGGATAAACACACCATACCAGTGCCACAGCTTTAGCTTGAAGCAGGACCTGTGCTTGGAGGGACGATGTCGCGCACGCCTTGAGCAAAGGCGGCGGGATCGAACTCGGTGCGGAGAATCTCGTCGGGACAGTCGGTCATGATGGCGACGCGCCAGTTGCAAACGAAGGCGACGATCTGCTCGGGTTGGGCGGTCTTGATCTCGGAACAGAGGTGCTCGGCGGCGTGGATGCCGTTTTCTCCTTCGACATCGATCAGGACTAAGTCATATTGGCGACCCCAGAACATGGAGAGGCCGTCGGTGTAGTTGAGGGTGGAGTCGACCTCGAAGCCCGAGAGGGTGAGGACACGGTCGCGAAGCGGACGTATCGTCTCGCGAGTGCAGACGTGAAGAACGGTGCGCTTACCTGTTGTGAGAGGTTCCATCAATATTGTTGTCTGACTTTCCTTGCAGAGGGTCGAGGCGTCTTCAAAAGCGGAGAAACGGAACAGCTTTCATCAAGGTCCTAGGCGCCGGTTGCCAGTTTATTTTACCTAGATTCAGTCTTTTGGTGAATATGTTGGCTCTATGACAGAGTGGACAAGAACGTTGCTCTGGTTGGGCTCAAGTTGGAAGCCTTGAAAATTCCTCAATTAGGGTCGTAGTTCAAGTTTTGTCCCAGCCACCGCTCGACTTCTGCCACACTCATCCCCTTGCGCTCGTGATAGTCGGCGACCTGATCGCGGTCGATCTTGCCGAGACTGAAATATCGCGATTCCGGATGGGCGAAGTAGAGGCCACTGACGCTTGAGCCAGGCCACATGGCAAATGACTCGGTAATC
>DATNKA010000778.1:0-11588 GCA_035603655.1 Candidatus Acidiferrales bacterium
CCGGATGTCACCGCTACTTTGCAGACGGCGATCAACAAGATCAACGCGATGCCCCACAAGCCGGATTTCATCATTCACACCGGAGATCTAAGCCAGCTTTCGAAGCCGAGTGAGTTCGATACGCTCGACCAAGTACTAAAGGGAGCATCCGCGAAACCGACCTACTTCGTGCCAGGCGAGCACGACATGCTGACCGACAACGGCGAGCAATACCTCCAGCGCTATGGGAAGGGTACAAGGGGCAGCGGCTGGTACAGCTTCGATCACAAAGGTGTGCATTTCGTTGGCCTCGTGAACGTCGCCAATTTGAAAGCTGGAGGCATGGGCTCGCTCGGTCACGAACAGCTGGAGTGGTTCGAGGATGATCTCAAGGGTCGCTCTGCCAGCACTCCGATTGTGCTTTTTGCTCACATTCCATTGTGGACCATCTACCCCGATTGGGGCTGGGGAACCGAGGACAGCGAACAAGCATTGTCTTACGTAAAGCGTTTCGGCTCCGTGACGGTGCTAAACGGCCACATTCACCAGGTCATGCAGAAGATAGAAAGTAAGGTCTCGTTTCACACCGCGATGTCGACCGCTTTTCCGCAGCCTGCGCCGGGAACAGCTCCTTCAGCGGGACCCATGAAAGTGCCAGCCGACCAGTTGCAGCGGGTGTTGGGAATCACCGATGTGAACTATCTGGTCAGCGGCCGCAGCCTTGCAGTCATCGATTCGCCACTGGGGGACTCAGTACCCACGTCGGCAGGGAGTGGTGGTAGCACCGGCGGTCGTTAACTCAACTCTTGCGCGGACCGCCAAAGGAGCGCGGCGTCAGCAAGTGAAACCAAGGAAGAAAATCGGAACTACAAAGGAAGCAGAACCATGAAACGCATTTGGGTTGCAAGTTTCACAGCTGCGGTAATCATTGCCATCGTACTGCTTGTCGCGGGATCACCGAACGTCACCGCGAATGACCAGCCTTCTGCGGCAACCGCAGAGGTGAAAATCGACAACTTCATTTTTGGACCACAGACGATCACGGTACCCGTCGGAGCGACAGTTACATGGAGAAATAAGGATGACATTCCCCACACCTCGGTCAGCACAGAGGGTGTGTTCAAGTCTAAAGTGCTGGATACGGATGAAGCCTTCTCCTATACGTTTACCAAGGCGGGAACGTATCCCTACTACTGCACGATCCACCCGAAAATGACTGGCAAAGTCGTGGTGCAGTGAGTTCTAACCATCTAGATGGAGCGAAAGGGAACGGCCCTCCACTTGTGGCCGAATCAGTTGCCGGCGCGATCCTAGTACTTCTTCAAAACGCTGTGCACGAATATGATTGCAAACTCGGCACAATTCGCGGTGAGCAAGGTGGCTAGCGACGACTTGGATCTTGTCCACGCCAGCAAGAGAGGGAGCCCAGAACTCTACCTCGCTGACACTGGTCTGCTCTGCGCTCTGCTGAATATTCGGTCCGAGGAAGCTCTTCAGCAATCACCGGCGGTAGGCGCAGTCTGGGAGACATTTGTCTTCGCTCAGTTCGGGACCGAGAGCGCCGCGGAGGGCGTACAGGCAGTCTCTTCTTCTGGCGCGACCGAACTCGTGAAGTAGATTTCGTCGTGGACACAGGCGGACGATTAGAGCTGTTCGAAGCAAAATGGGCGGAGTTGCCAGATGTTGGTGACACCGTAAATCTCGACTTCGTGCGCAACGTGGTGGGCAAAGCGCGAGTAGCCGCTGCCGCTGTTGTCTGTCGCGCAGCAAACGGCTTTCCCCTTCCGAATGGATTTCGGGCGTTACCTGTGACCGAGCTCAGATGAATTTGTGTCGTCGGGAAGACCGAAGAAACCGGAAGGGTGTTGCAGGAAAATCTGACATTCCCGAATAAATGAATGATAAGCCGAGGCCGCTGAGGTCTGTGTCAAGACTGGGCGAAGGCCGCCGCGTAACATGTCAAGTACAACAAAACCAAAGAACTGGCGGAGAGAGTGGGATTTCTATCTTGCCTAAGAGTGAAATAGGAGAAATAGAAGAAGGACAATTTCATTCTTAATACGTCTTTCAGCAACTGTTGAAAAAGCCCATTCTCCTGAAAACACTTGATGTCGCAGGGGGATCCCCCCGCGCGCGCACACACACAAACACAACCGTAAGCTATTGTTAATAATACGTTTAACGCGTGCCTAGCACGTCTGCACTTCTGGGATCAAGAATGAGCCTCCTACCACCAATGCGCGATTACGCCTGGATCAGAACGGACAGCGGTGCCGATGAACATGCACGGGATCACGTGGACCTTCGCCTTTCTTCAGCACACCTTTATCGTAGTGGGCGCTCGGCTTTGCACCCTTAGATTCTTTTGGGTTGAGTGCTTGAGTCCGACCACGACACCGCGTGTCCTCATGAATGTTTCTTAACTCGTAAATCTGGAACAACAAGTTCGTGCCGCGGTTCGGCAGCCTAGCCCTGAGGAGCGTGGACGATAGGGGTTGCATCTGTTCCTGGGGCGGCTTCCTCCGATTTTGGTTCGCCCCACACCCCTTGCTTTGCAGCAGAATGGGAGCGTGGGCCAAGGGACCGGCCTTCTTCAAATAGCCAATCTAATTCATACCGTGCATAGTCAAAATAAAACGCCAAAGCCATCGGCCTCCCCCCAACACGAGCAGCACAGCCAGAGCGCAAAGAACAACAGCCCACACAGCGTGCCAAGATTTCTCACTCATAAGCAAGTGCCTCCCGCACAGTTAGTTTTGCTGCGGATCGTGCGGGTAGAAGACTGGCGCCCCCCGCCGAGAGGACTGAAAAAGCAAGCCAGATCCATAAGCCTTGAAGCTGGAAAACAGAGTCCAGTCTGCTTTTAAAGATGAGGAAGGTCAGGAAATTACCGGCAACCCGGCTCAGAGGCCAGGCAGCAAGGGCCGCCAGAATCCAACTCATCACGCCGATGGCTACGCCCTCGGCCACAATGATGCCCATCACCACCGAAGGCGACGCTCCTATCGCGCGAAGTACTCCCATTTCACGCCGGCGCTCCATCACATTGAGACTCATGGTGGTCGCCAAGCCCAGACCCCCAACAGCCGCGATGATTCCTGATATCACCACGAGAAAAACGTAAATCATCAGCAGGTGCTGATCTCGACCGTATCTGAAATCAGCTTTACTCCGGCTGCCTGCCGCGCGTATTCCTTCGCGCTCCAGGTTGTTGTCCACAGCAGATTTGACTGCGTGCATGGAAACAGCATCTGCCTTTTCCAGCGTGAGACATATGGTGGTTCTCATTGCCGGATAGCGCTGGTCTATAAAGGCTTGAGGTATGTAAGCCGTCGGAGGGAGAAAAGGTTCGCGGGCAATACCCACCACGTGCCATGAGGTCAGCCCCCGCTTGAAACGGAGGGTGATCGTGTTGCCGGTTCTGATTTGTGCTTCCTCGGCCAGGGTAGTGTTAATCACGAGCGCGTCTACGTCTCCGGGCAGCAGGTTTCTGCCTTCTACGATCTCCAGGTCAATCGCTTTTGAATTCTCTGGCAAAGCGATGAGGGGAAGACTCAGGGTGTCGAGCGAATCGTCTCCTTCACGCGCGTCTTTGGCCGGAATGGAAACTCCTGACGTAAACCAGCTTTCCGCCCTGACAACCCCGGGGGTTTTTCCTATGGCGCGTTCGATCTGCTCCGAGGGATACATATCTCCCAAAAAGATCTGCAGATCGTATTTGCGCAGAGCAAAGCTGCGGTCGAGAGTGTTGCTCATCGAACTGCGTATGTTGAGGGCAGACATAAAAAAGAGGCCGCTCACCGCCAGGCTCAGCATGGTCAGTGCCAGCCGCGTGCGCCGGCGAAAGCTGTTGCGAATGGACAGCAGAAGGGGGCGGAGATTTCCGCCGATCCTCGCCAGGGCGCGATCAAAAATACCAACTCCGAATGCGTTCTGGGAGACTCCCCAGGCAGCCAGGCCTTCGCGCACAGAAATTGAGCTTCCTTCCCATATGGGCCAGGCCGCAGCCAAAAGTGGCATCACGATACCAACGGCGAACGCAAGCCCATAAACCCAAAAGGGAACGGCAAAACTGGTGATATCAAAATTGAGGAACGCGCCGAAGGGTCGGCATAGCCCGCGGCTTGCCAGCATACCGAGCGGAAGCGCTAAAACCGTTGCGGCAATTCCCAGCAGCAGCGCTTGCGCAAAGTAGATGCATGCGACCTGTCCACGAGTGCCGCCAATTGCTTTCATGACGCCAATCTGGCGGACTTGCGCCGCCATGATCGCCATGAGCAGGTTGACCACAAGAACTCCACTCATCGCCAGTACGAACAGACCGAAGCTCGCCATGGCTAACAGAAAGCCATCCATTAGATCGGCATGGGGGTGTTTCCCGGGCCGGGGTACGTCGACTCCACGAACGGGATGCCCGCGACCCTCTATCAGTTTCTTGACATGGGCAGTAACGTCGCGCACATGTTGTTCGTCAAAGCGATTCTCAGCAACCAGAATCTTTAACTCGTCCAGGTAGGGTCGTTCTCCCAATTGGGAAAGGGTGTCGAGCGTTATATAGCCGTAGACGGTATTCTCCATGCGTGCCTGCGCCGGGCCGACATCGTGCACGCCCCCACTTACCCGCAGACTCTGTTCTTTGCTCTGCCCTATCCGGATGGTTGCGGTGTCGCCGATTTGCAATCCTGCGATGTGAAACGCATCTCTTTCGATAAGCATCTCGCCCGTCTTCGGAGGCCAGGCGCCATGGTCCGGCGTCAGCTTGCTAATGCGTACGTTCCCGTAGTCTTTGATTACAAACAGAGTGAGGGCGTGCCATTGCACTGGTCCGGTCTTGATTGAGCCGTACAGGGCCCTGCGCGCCTCCGCCTCGCTGATACGGTGATCGGAGAGGACCGCGCTAACCAGAGCGTCGTCGACCGCATCGGTTTCCAAAGTGGCAGAGGCCGGGTTGCTGGCGAGATATCCTTTGTTGATCTCACGCGTAAGCACCGCATACGTGGAAAGAACCGCAGTAAATCCGACCATCCCAATGGCGATGGCCGCAATCACCAGGACTGTGCGCGTACTCTCCTGCTGAAAATCACGGATGGTTTTTCGCCATGGCGTTGTCATTGACGGACTTCCCGCGCTGACGCTGCTGTTACAGAGGTCATCAGGACGCCGTCCGCCACTTCGATCCTTCGGTCGACGACACACGCAATGTCCCGCTCGTGGGTGGCTATCACGACGGTTGTGCCCGAACTTGCCAGTTCTCGAAACAAGGCGAGGACCTCAGCCGACGTTGAGGAATCCAGGTTCCCGGTGGGCTCGTCGGCAAGAACGACGGTCGGACGGTTGGCCAGCGCTCGCGCAATCGCGGCGCGCTGCTGCTCGCCTCCCGAAAGCGCAGATGGCAGCTTGTCTGCGTGCAGGGCAACGCCAACACGATCTAAGAGATCAAACGCGCGCGTTCGTCGCTCTTTTACCGGAAAGGTATGGCAAAAATCCATTGGCAGCATCACGTTTTCGGCGATGGTCAAAGTGGGTAACAATTGAAAGAACTGGAAAACGAATCCGACGCTGCGCCCGCGCCACGCCGCCAGTTTGTTCTCACCAAACTCGTGAATAGCCGTGCCATCCACCTCAACCGAGCCGGAGGAGGGGCGGTCTATGCCTCCCATCATGTTCAACAGCGTTGATTTGCCGCTTCCTGATTTTCCGGCAATCGCCACGAACTCGCCGGCTCCGATTTCCAAATCAACTTCGCGCAGTGCGGCGTAATCTCCGGCCGGCGTACAGTAGGTCTTGGTCACATGTTGTAGCTTGATCATGTGGACAGAGTATGGCGTCATGCCTGAATGGCCGCTGAACACGTTGTTCAGCCGCCGTTCAGGTTAACTTTAGTCTCCTTAGAGCGGGAGCAGACGTGAGAGTGCTTGTCGTCGAGGACGAGGCATCACTGGCAAAGCAGCTCATCGACGCGCTTCTCCGGGCAGGTTACGCAGTAGATCATGCCGGCGATGGCGAGCGTGCCGACCTGCTGGGGCAAGATGAGCGCTACGACGCCGTGGTTTTGGATTTAGGGCTACCCAAAGTTGACGGGTTGACCTTGTTGCGCCGTTGGCGCGAGGCAGGCGCGGCTATGCCTGTGCTGGTGCTGACAGCGCGAGGAAGCTGGCATGAAAAGGTATTGGGGATTGACAGCGGCGCCGATGATTACATGGCCAAACCGTTCCGCATGGAAGAATTGCTGGCACGACTGCGCGCCCTCATCCGGCGCTCGAGCGGGCAAGTCAATCCTGAACTTCGCTGCGGTTCGCTTGTGCTCGATCCGCGATCGGGCAAAGTGACTCTGGAAGGCGCGGAAGTGAAGCTGACCAGCCATGAATTTCGCGTGCTTTCCTACCTTATGCACCACAGTCATCGCTTAGTCTCCCAAGGCGAGCTCACCGAGCACATCTATTCCCAGAGTTTTGACCGCGATTCGAACACGGTTGAAGTGTTTATCGCCCGCCTGCGGCGCAAGCTGGGTGCTTCATTCATCGAGACCGCGCGAGGGCTCGGTTATCGCATGAAGGCTGATTCATGAACTGGTTGCATTCTTTGCGCTGGCGCATCCTTTTGGGCGCTTTTCTCTGGACCTTAGGGCTGGTCCCACTCGTACATCTGCTATTCAGTACGGTGCACCACCAAACACACCCAGCCGGCCGAGTTGTTATGGTACGCGTTGATCCAACAACAACTCTTGTTTTCGCATTTTTCTGCATGTTGGGCGGAATTTCGCAGGTACGCGCCGGACTCCGGCCTCTTAGTCGGCTGCGGCGACAACTATCGGGCGTGCGTGATGGCTCCAGCCGCAGGGTTGAAGGAGCTTATCCGATCGAAGTGCAGCCGTTGGTCAACGATCTTAATTCCTTATTGGAACACCGTGAGCGGACGGTCCGGCGGGCGTTGGCAAAAGCGGGTGACCTCGCGCATGGATTGAAAACTCCGCTGGCTGTACTGGCCCAGGAAGCCGACCGGGCTGATGCTGCCGGACAGCACGAAATGGCGGCCACGATCGGCCAGCAGGTGGAAAAAATGCGGAGGCAGATTGAGTTTCATCTGGCGCATGCCCGTGCTGCGGGTTCCGGCAACGTGCCGGGCTCGCGCTGTCCTGTCCTGCCTTCTGTGGAAGGCCTCACCCGTACCTTGCTTCGAATCTACGCCGCTCGCGAGCTTGCAATTCAAGTGGATGTTCCGCCCGGGCATGTCATTCGCGGCCAGCAGGAGGATTTAGAAGAAATGTTAGGCAATCTTCTCGACAATGCGTGTAAGTGGGCAAAGTCCAGGGTCAAAATACAGTCCACGCAGGAAGATGGCGCGGTTGTTGTGACCGTGGATGACGATGGGTCAGGTCTGGCCGCCTCAATGCGCGACGTAGTCGTCCAGCGCGGTGTACGCGCTGACGAAGCGGCGCCCGGCTCCGGGCTTGGACTAGCAATCGTCCGTGATCTCGTCGAACTCTACGAAGGGACTTTCTGGTTGGAAGACTCCCCTATGGGCGGCCTGCGTGCGCGGCTTCGGCTACCCAAGTGAAGGACTAGCGGCGTACTGGACGGGTGTCTGATCCGGTTTCTGATTGCTCGAACCCTCTCTCTGATTTTGAATTGGTAACGATAAGTCTTAGTTCAAGTCGGCTTGGCGGGAGTTTTGCTGATGGTTGCGGTCGGCTGCGAGCAACAGGCATCGGAGCTTTTTAATCAGGAGTGAACCGATATCTGAGCTTGGCCTCTAAGCTAAGGCAAGTCGTCTACCATGTGGTAACTGGCTAACCCGATCCCCGGTCCGCGGCTGGAGGCTTGAAATTAGATGGGTCGTAATCCTGATGCAGGGAGATAACCACTTCATTCTGTCTGGGCCCTCCCCTGACGAAGCCACTGCACTGGTGCTGGTGCGACACTGTCAATCATCCAAATCGGCGAGGCAAAATCGTTGTCCTAGACCAGTGGAAGATTAAGGCAAAGGAGCTTTGAGAGAACCTGGAATGGCGGTAATCGTCCAGGGCGAGCGTGAAGTTTCTCCGGGAGTGGCACAATTGCTTGCAGAACTTTGCAGGAGCTTCATCATATGGTTTCCTCGCGAAACTCAGCGCAGATTGCTCAGCAAGACGACATCACTGGTGACCTCGCCGCGGGATAGCAGCAGCTGTTGTCCATCATAGGTCCAGTTGAAGTCGAAGATTCGACCCACGGTGGATTTCGTCACCTGCGTGGCGAACGGCACGACGAGGAAGACAGCGCAAGCGACAATAATGGTTAACGGCAGGGTTCTCGACTAAGGGAAGAATGGGCTGTTAGAACGCAGGGGCGCCCTTTGGATCTCCATTACGGCCGGGTAAATTTGTCCGCGCTCCGTCGAACAACTGGAACTCCCGAATACGTGGCGTGGCCGAAGCAGAGATAATGTTGAGGCGCACGTGTTGTGTACTTATGCGAGGGAAGAGATCAATCTTCTTGTGACCAATCGTCGTTCCCGAATGGAGTGTCTTCCATTTGCCACCATCTATGACTTGGATTGCATAGGTCTGCACCTTCTGTCCATCCACGAGCCATTCCATAGTCAAAGCACGATCGAAACTAATGGGACGGGAGAACGTCAGGTCGATCGTCGCCGCATGAGATCCCTCCGACGGTGACCACACGGTATCGGGATCGGAATCAAGAGCCGCATGATAGGCCGAAGCATTGGTGGCACGGGCAGCAAGATTGTTCTCGAGCGCGTAGATCGAGCTAAGAGTCTCGCCGAACTCCGCGAGGCGCTTCACGTCCGAGTCAGGGAGCAGGCCGCGGCTATCCGGCGCAAGGCCAATCATCAGCTGTGCTCCGCGACCCACCGTTCGATTGTACGTATCCATAAGTTCGCTGACGGATTTTACACTCGACTCATCATTCGGATGCCAGAACCAGTGCATCTTGCGCAGCGGAGTGTCTGACTCCGCCGGACGATAGCGGAGGTAGCCGCGCAGATCTAGTACGTTCCAATTGTCTTCCGACGCATTGCCATCTTCGTTTCCAACCCAGCGTATGTCCCCATACTTAAGCAGAGCGGCGTCCGCAAAGATCATGGTATTAGGTTGATACACCCGCAGGTTATCGACATAGCGATCGAAGTCATACACGTGCCCTGCGCTGCCGGCGCCATCCAGCCAAAACTCGACCAGCTCACCGTAGCTGGTGGATAATTCGTTCAACAAAGCCAGGTAGTACCCGTCATAGGCAGCGCTGTCCTTATATGTGGGCTCGTGACGATCCCAGGGAGAGAGATAGACTCCAAACTTCAATCCATTTTTGCGAGCAGCCACCGCAACCTCGCGGACCAGATCTCCTTGGCCTCCCTTCCAAGGGCTGGACTTGATGCTGTACTGGGTCTTCGCGGTTGGCCACAGGCAGAAGCCGTCATGATGTTTAGCAACCAGGACTACATACCGAATGCCAGCCGACTTGGCGGCCCTCATCCATTGTTCGGGATCCACGTTAGACGGATTGAAAACCGCCGGGTCTGCGGTACCGTCACCCCACTCCTGACCCATGAATGTGTTTGGACCAAAATGAATCAGTGCACCCATTTCCAGGTCCTGCCAAGCGACCTGTTGCGGGCTAGGTTTCACATCCGTGAAGTTCTGCCCCAACGAAAGTGTCGCACAGATACAGATGAAGATCATTGCTGGTAGGGTCAATGTCGTGTGAAACGTCTTGCGCATATTTTCATCGATACAAACGAGCTTGGACTTGACCGCTCTTCTTCCGCCCGCAGTGGTGGGGTTCGTTCGGGGGCTGCGGCGCGCCTCCACCCTGCCATCGGTTTCTATGGGGTCTAGCGCGCGAATTCATTTTCGGAAACGTTGGTAAGCCGCTTCACAAGTTTCACAACTTTCTTTTCAAACAAGGGAGAGTCGAGACTAGAACGAACTGCGCCCATGCGACGAGAGAAATCCCTGCCATTGCTACCAGACCGCGGTCGAGATGTTCCGACTGATGTGTGAATCTCGCGAGCTAACGTGGTGCGAACGACGCGCTCAATGTTCGCGGAATTGATGCCGCCACAGGGCATGATCAGAATGCGATTCTTTGCCGCTTGCATCAGGTGCGTCAAGATCAAAAGTGCGTCCGTGGCCCGTTGTTCGCCTCCTGAAGTCAAGATGCGGGAAGCACCGGTCTGGATGACGTCCTCAAGTGCAGCCGTCCTATTCTCTGCAAGATCGAAAGCCCGATGAAAGGTCACCGGCAGAGGGTGAGCAAACTCTACCAGCATTTTCGTACGCTCAACATCGACACTATTGTTTTCACAAAGTATTCCCAAGACGAGGCCGTCCGCGCCGACTTGCTTGGCCGCGTGGATATCATCGCGCATGGTCTCAAGTTCATGATCGGAATAACAAAAATCGCCGGCCCGAGGGCGAATCAGGATATGGATGGGAATGCTCACGTGACGGCGAGCGGTTTGCATGAGACCCGCGCTGGGAGTGATTCCGCCGGAGGACAGGTCGCTGCACAGTTCAAGGCGGTCCGCGCCACCGCGTTCCGCCGCGATGGCGTGGTCCACCGATTCCACGCAGATTTCCAGAACGAATTGGTTGGGCATGGATTGAGAGTGCGAAGAGCTGGCAGGGCCGCCATTTCCGTTTTTTCTGTTCTGGGCGGCCCCGAGTTCGCTGTTAGAAACTGTAGTGCAAGCTGAGTTGTATCTGCCGCGGGGGAGAGCGCACGCTGTTGATCAGGCCGAAGCTGCTGTCGTTTATGTTGTTGTCGGGGTATCCATAGCTCGCGATGTTAAAGAGATTGAAAAAATCAGCGCGGAAACCGAGGACGTGATTCTCTCCCCAGACGTGGAAGTCCTTGAACAAGGACATATCGACCTGCCGATAGCCGGGAGCACGCTCGCTGCTGTTGTGAGCGCTTCCGAATTCAAACGAACCTTCGTTGCCGTAGGCACAAGTTCCGTTATCGACTCCAGCCTGAAGACAGGGGGTTGCCGACGGATCGGTCCCAAACCAATTGCTCAGAGATCGATTCCGGATGACCAGCTTGCGGTATTGATTGGGGCGATTAAACCCGTAGGCGTTCTGTGCGCCGTTGTTATTCTGGCCAAAGATCGTCACCGGAAAGCCGGAGTAGAGGATGGCAGAGGTCGACAGTCTCCAGCCTCCAAACACGGCGTCGACTGGACCTTTTGCGTTGCCGCCATAGGTCCGGCCGTGACCAAAGGGAAGGTCGTAGACGCCCAGGAAGCTCACACTCTGGCGAACATCGATCGCAGACGGCCCCCAGTCGGCCTTCTCGTCGTAACCGTTCTGGAATGTGTCTCCGTTAAAGCTGAGGTTGGACAGCGCGCCCACCTGATAATCTCCCGAGGAGTTCGTTAGGGATTTTGCCAACGTGTAATTCAGCGTGTATTCCAAACCGTGATGTGTTCGCTGGCGCAAAGTTACCTGGCCGGAGTTGTAATTCATGCGAGCTTCGGATTCTGTGATCAAAACCGCATTGCACTCTCCTACCAGCGAGTAGTAGGGCGACTGGAGCGCAGACGGAAACGACAACGCACTACAAGGAAGGCTATTTGGATTATTCGCGAGGATGGCGGCAGCGCCC
>DATNKA010000779.1:0-4809 GCA_035603655.1 Candidatus Acidiferrales bacterium
AGGGGACCAGAAAGACCAGAAGCCCGCGCCGGATCAGAAGCCCGACGAGAAAAAGCCCGACGCGCCGCAGAATCCGCAGAAGTAAAGGGTTCAGAGTTTCAAGGCTTCAAGGTTTCGAAACAGGTCCGTCACGCCGTTTACGTAAGGAATCGATCCGGCTTTAGGTAAGTTAAGTTTAGGTAAGTTAAGTAAGGTCCAGCGCGATGGCCAGTTGATTGCCGAGTTCAGTAGAGAGCCGCGCGCTTAGCCTGAGGAAGTGCGGGAATTCGCCGAGAGTTAATCTTCCCTGGCGCCTCCGCCGTGTTTGAAGCAAACCAAAACGGAGGCCCGTCAGACCAGAGATGTCAGACCCTATGTCTCGTTCCTTGGGAACTGGTCCGTCGCTCAATCAGTCTGAACGGCGAGAGCCTTGGCTTTTGGCCAGACGAGCAACTCGCGATAAGAACGCGCCACCGATTCCCCTGAAAAGCTTTTGGCAGCTGCAGGCACCCATCCCGACTCCGAAACCTTGGAACTTTAGTAGAACAGATACTTCCTCCACTTATCATCCGACCGTCCCATGAGCCGCATGATGTGGCGGCTGGTGTGCAGATTAAAAGCGCGCGGCTCACGCATCAGCTTCATTCCGGCCTCAAGCGGGAATTGATTTCCCTTGCGCCGGTTACAACCATGGCAGCAAGCAACAAGATTTTCCCACGTGGACGATCCACCGCGCGACCGGGGAATGACGTGATCGAGAGTCAAGTCGCCGGAAGGCAGCACCGTGGCGCAATACTGGCAAGTATTGCGGTCGCGCAGCAGAATGTTTTTCCGCGACAAGGCGCGGCTCTGATGCGGGATGCGGCGGTACTCCAGCAGTCGGATCACCGACGGCACGCGCATCGCGATCCGCGCCGCATGCAGGAAGTGACCATTCTCCTCTTCCGTCATGGCCACGCCCTTCAGCACCAGCACCAGCGCCCGCCGCGCCGCACAAACATTGATGGGCTCATAAGAAGCGTTCAGGACGAGCACCGGCGCGTGCAGCGCGTGCCCATTGCCGTCGTGATGCACCGCCTGCCCGGCAAACAGGCTCGCAGCGTGCCTTCCACTGAATCCCCCATCGGCTTCGTTTCTTGCTGACATGGCGCTAATCTGTTTTCCTGTCTCTCGTTCCAGTTGGATGCCACAAGCGAACTGCGCACCCCTCGCAAACTAACTGCCCGCCGCACGAGCCAGCGGAATCTCGGCGGCAACCGGTGCCTCCCCAGCAACCGTGTCACCGGAAATCCGAACTTCAACATGCCGCGCAGAAGCCTTCAGCGTACGCGCGACAGTCGCCACCCACACTTCGGTTGCACCAGCCCGCCGCAGAACCCGCGCACATTCCGATACTGCCCAGGAAATCGCTCTCTAGCTCGTCGATCAACTCAGCCGGCATGCGTCCCAGAACGTTCGCCGCCGGCACCACCGACACTTGTCTCGGCATATGAATCAACTCCCGCAGTCCGCCATCGAAGCTGCCATAAGCCGTCGCGCGCACAAAAGGCGGTTTGATGCGCCGGCACAATCTGCACAGCGGCGCGCCCTCACCTTTATCTTGATCCTGCGACAGCGCATAAGGAGAAAAAAGACGCTCGCGGCAAATCGAACACACTCCCCCCCGGGTGCGCTGCATGCCGTCGAGACACTCCTGGCAGACCGGGAGTCGTGGAATTTTAACCGGAGGCTCGCCACAGATGCGGCAATCGGAGGAAAGGAGAACGTCAAAAAGCTTCTCGGCAAGCCGGACATAAACTCGGCTCGCCCAAGAGGGTCGGTCCGTCGAAGCAATAGAAGGCCCTGCCGTTGCGGCTGTGGCCTGGATAGCCCGAATTCGGTCTCCACTACTGCTGAAGACGGCCTCCGTGATCCCCGCAAGAATGCGCTTGCGCGTTGCCTGCTCTTCAGCCAGTATAATGGCGTTTGGGCCCGCTAGGCAACGTTGCGAGTGTTGCCGGATCGAATTACGGAGACCGGCGGCTTCGCCACTACTCCTGACAGTCGCTCCCTCGCTGGCATGAAAATCAACCGATAGTCCCTCCGAAAACATTCTGCGCAGCGCACCGGCTGCAGCAGAAACACCGGAAGAAGATAACGCTCGGTCAACGTGCGGCGCCGCGAACGGAACACCGTGTCACCACCGCAATCGCCGCAGTGAAATTCAAAATATCGCTGGAACCATACCTGGCTAGAAACTTTTTTTGGCACGCTGCACCTCGAAGAAGAGGCATTTCAGACGAGTACCAGTATTTTACCCTAACGTTTTGATCGCGCAAGAGGCAGTATTTCTTTCGCCTTACCCCTTGCGCCACCCGTCGCCACCCGCATCCCACTTGTAAACCTTCCAGTCCGCGTGCTAACGTGCGCCGTTCCCGTGTTTCAAGTAGGTTACTAAACAGCGTCAATATTCATATCCGGCTTAAGAGGATTCCGCCTATGAGCAGTCCCGTCCCCCCCGGCCCAGAAACCGGCGCCCGGAAGCACGTCCCCTTCGTTCCCGAACACATGGAGATGAAAGAATTCACTCTGCGCGCCGTGCTTCTTGGACTCCTGATGACGGTCGTCCTCGGCGCCGCCAACGCTTACCTCGGACTGCGCGCCGGAATCACCATCGCGGCAACCTATCCTGCCGCAGTGATCGCAATGGCAGCAATGCGCGCCTGGAAAGGATCTCTGCTCGAGGAAAATATCGCCCGCACCGCGGGATCGATCGGCGAGTCCGTCGCCGCCGGCGCAATCTTCACGTTGCCCGCATTTCTTCTCGCCAAAGCGTGGCCATCATTCCGCTTCGCCGATGCGTATTGGAAATCCACCGCCCTAATCATGGTAGGTAGCATTCTCGGCGTCCTCTTCATTTCTCTGGTTCGCCGCGCCATGGTGGAAGACCCAGAGTTGCCCTTCCCCGAATCACTCGCCGCGTCGGAGATTCACAAAGCCGGACAGCGCGGTGCCCAAGCCGCCAAATATCTCTTCTGGAATATCGGCATCGGCGGCGTGGTTTACATCTTAGGAAAGTTCGGATTGTTCGCCGCTGACACCGACCTTCATTTCGGCGTCGGCAGCCTCGGACATACTCAGGTTCGTCTCGGTTCCACCGGAAACACGCACGTCCTGCCCACCGGTGGTACCAGCGTTTTCGCCGCGCCCAGCGTCAGCCCGGCCTATCTCGGAGTCGGTTACATCATCGGCGTCAGGCTGGCGTCGATCCAGTTTGCCGGCTCCGTGATCGCCTGGGGCCTGCTTGTTCCCTTGATGATTTTTTTTCTCGGCCCCCAACTCAAAGCCTACATTCCAGCCGACACTCCCGATAATTGGGCCACCATGGCCGACGCCGTCTGGAGATACATCGTGCGTCCCATCGCCGTCGGCGGAATGTTGGTCGGCGCCGCCTACACCTTATTCAGAATGCGCGCAAGCTTGACCGCCGGAATCGGCAAAGCATTCGCCGACCTGCGCCAGACTGCCGATCAGCAAGCCAAGCTGGCGCGCACCGAACGCTACATGAGTTCGAAAGTAGTCTTCAGTTTGATCGCCGTCATGTTTGTGCTGATGTGCGTTCTCTACATCAAAATCTCAGGGCTATATCTGCCGGCCATCCTGGCCGCGATCGTAATGATTCTCGTGGGATTTTTCTTCGCCACAGTCTCAGGAAATCTCGTGGGATTCATCGGCTCGTCCAACAATCCGATTTCCGGATTGACCCTGTCCACGCTCTTAATCGCGGCACTTCTGATGGTGGCTCTGGGAGTTTCCGGTACCTCGGGAGTAGCCGCCGTTCTGGGCGTAGCGGCGGTCGTCTGCGTGTCATCGGCGGTAGCCGGAGAACTTCTGCAGGACTTTAAAGTCGGGTACATACTCGGCGGCACACCACAAAAAATTCAGGCCGCTGAACTCATCGCTGTCGTGGTCGCAAGTCTGGTGATGTATTTCCCGCTGATGCTGCTTCACGAAGGCAACATCAGAGCCGGCGGTGTAGGCTTTGGCGGCGCGGACCTTCCCGCCCCGCAGGCCGGTCTCATGGCAACATTGGCAATGGGTATCGTGGGTCACGATATGCCCTGGCCGCTGGTGGTAGTCGGAATTTTGTTCGGCATCGCGATGATCATGATGCAAGTGAAAAGTCCGATGTTGGTCGCCGTCGGAATGTATCTTCCGTTCGGTACCACCTTCGCCATCTTTGTAGGCGGAGTGATTCGCTCAATCGGCGATTGGGCCGCCGATCGCCGCGGATTCAACAGCGCTCAAAAAGCCCGCCTGGAAAATGCCGGAGTGCTGGTCGCTTCCGGACTCATCGCCGGGGAAGCCTTGCTGGGCCTGGTTTGGGCGGGATTGCAATTCGTCCCCAAGTGGGGCGCTCCAAATCACCCACCGCAGATCTTCAGCACTCCTTCTTATTTGGTGGGAGGAATGATCGTCCTCGCCGGCCTGACGGCCCTGATGATCTTCTTGCCCATTACAGCAGCTGGCGATCCAAACGAGCCGGCCCCACCCACAGCCATGATGTAAGGTGTGGTTTAAATTGTGGAGCGGGCACTCCTGCCCGCTCCTTCGCGCAGCGAAGGCTGCTAAATTATTCACTTCTCTCATGTCCATCGCCTCAAACATCGCGTCGATCCATGAACGCATCACCGCAGCCGCCCGACGCGCAGGACGTAATCCAGAAGACATCATATTGATGGCAGTCAGCAAAACTCAGCCGCCGGAAAAGATCCGCGAAGCCTACAAGGCAGGACTGAAAATATTCGGAGAAAATCGTGTTCAGGAATTTTCCAATAAAATCGATGCGCT
>DATNKA010000780.1:0-2015 GCA_035603655.1 Candidatus Acidiferrales bacterium
ATGCCTTCGCGTAGTGATTAGGAAGGTAACTGAGATAGAGACCGCTGAGAACCAGCATGGCTTGCGCCTCCAGACTCGAAACGGCGGTTCGCGCTACCGCGTCCGGCACATGCTGAAGCTCGAATCCTTTCGCGTATGGGCGGACAACGAAAGGATGTCGGCCGACTACTGCCGGAGTAATCTTTGAGGCCGCAATTTGAAACAACGGATGGGCCGATCCACAATAGAGAGATTGGAGCTCGTCACGTAGCAGGGAGAATCGCAATCCGGGGTACTTCTGGGTTTCGGGAATTATCGCGATATCGATGCCGCCATTCCCGATTTCCGAAATGAGTAGCTCGGGGGGTTTGATTTCGATGGTTATTCTGACTTCCGGAGCCTTGCGATTAAGCGATGCAATGATCCTGTGAATGGGCATGTCTGGATCGGTTACGGTATTGTCCACGAGCCCGAGGCGCAGCGTTCCCGCAACAGTGTTCTTTAGCGCGGCAATCGCGTTCTCAAACGCACCAAGTCCCAAAAAGACGGCCTTGGACTGCTCATAAACGACGGCACCGCGGTCCGTCAGCTCGAACCCGCCTCTGCCTCGCCGGCAAAGACGAAAGCCCAAGCGCTGTTCGATTGCTTTGATGTGAAAGCTCACCGCTGATTGGCTTAAGCCAAATGCGACTTGGGCGCCGAGGAAGCTGCGATGTTCCACAACGGCACGAAAGACGGACAAAGACGTGAGGTCGTTTTGAGATATTTTCAAAGATACATCCATATTACTAATGTGAGCATTAATATATTGCTATTGTTGTAAAGTAAATGCGGGAGGATATTTGCCGGCACGCGTCAAGGCAGGATCCTGGCCCGTGTCGGAAAGAGGCCACTCGAAACGGATCGGAAGCTGCTTCTCAACACCAAGAGCGGGAGACTCGATTGTCCGATTCCAAAAACGTTCCGGGAGTTGTCCTTAGCAGCGAAGTCCTGGAAGCCAGACGCTATTGGCACCGCCGTATCGAGAAGGGCTCTGTCCTCAGGATCGTTGATCTGGAGGGTTGCCAGTCGGTGGACACTTTAATCTTCGACGCTGACTGCACGGGAGTGCGATACAACGTCCCCAACACCATAAAGCTCGCCAAGAGCATCTACGTTACGAAGGATGTCGTGCTCTACGACGATCTGGCACGACCGCTGATGACAGTCATCGAGGACACGGTCGGCAAACACGATACGCTTGCCGGTTGTTGCAGCCGGGAGATCAACCAGGTTCGTTATGGTCAGCCCGGAGATCTGAGCTGCCGTGACAATTTCCTGGCGGCTCTCGCGGAGGTCGGCATGGATCAACGCGACATTCCGCCGAACATCAATTTCTTCATGCACGTCCCCGTGAGCGGCGATGGGCATATCAAAATCGACGATGGACTTTCCAAAGCGGGGGATTTTGTAGATCTGCGCTGCGAGAGAGATGTGCTGGTGGTCATCTCGAATTGTCCGCAAGAGCTCAACCCATGCTGCGGCGGCGAGCCCACGCCAATTGCCTTGACGATCTGGAAGCCGGGGGAGCATTAGCCGCAACATGACTGCACTGGTTCTAGCGGGTCAAAATCCGATTCCTGGTGCACAAAGGACGGGCCTGGTTGAATCTTCGCGTCCGATCCGGGAGGAATGTATCGATCCAATTACCCTGCAGCTGAACAATGTCGGCAAGGTCTTCGATAAGCTCGAAGCTATTCGAAGCATTTCGTTGTCCGTCGCCAAAGGCGAATTCGTCAGCCTGCTCGGACCAAGCGGTTGTGGCAAGAGCACCCTTCTGATGATGATAGGAGGCCTGATCGCGCCTACATCTGGAGATATCATTATCGAAGGAAGCAAAGTGCTGAGGCCGCGAGCGGATGTGGGCGTTGTATTTCAAACCCCGACATTGCTCCCTTGGCGGTCGGTGCTGGATAACGTGCTGCTGCCAGTCGAATTCCTGAAGCTTCCGCGAAAGGATTTCATCGATCGTGCGCACAGTCTCTTGAAGATGGTCA
>DATNKA010000781.1:0-5862 GCA_035603655.1 Candidatus Acidiferrales bacterium
AGCCTCACGCTTCCTGACGGCGCCCTCGTCTCGATGCCGATACTTTGCAGGATACGTTTCCTGGCTGGAGAATCATGACGCGCAATCACGTCAAATGCGGACATTCCGCGATCGCGGCGGCGGGTTCGTTGCAATGGGGACCCTTCCGGTTGGCTATAACGACGTTACACACACCGAGCACTCCACTCTCTTGTGCGCGGCCGTTCCTCACGACGGGCGAGACATTGTTGCGGACCCCAGCGGCGTTAGTGCAATTAAGGCAGCGGGAATAGGCGTCCTGGTATCGCTTCAAGCGGCTGGCAAGAGCCTGACAGCAGCTACACCGGCAACTGATCCTGCATCCATCCCGGCGTTTCCAATCCGGGCTGGGTAGTCAAGTCCATCACCAGACGTTCCAACACCATCCGCTTGCTCACAGGATTAGATCGCAGAGCCAAATCGGCCTTGGCCACGAGGCGAATTGCGCGAGTCAAGTCGCGGCGGGATTTGTAGCGGCGAGCTTGCTTGATGATCTCGTCCGCGGCGAAGGGAGGCACGCGAAAGCCTTGCCACAGCGCGGCCCAGAGCATGCGCTGGTCGCGCACGTTGCGTTCGAGAATCACCAGCATCTGGCGGAAAGTCTTGGCCAGCATGTAGATATGTCCAATGGAGGCTTCTTCGCCATCGCCTGACAACAGCATCGCATCGAGCACTTCGAGTGCACGCACGCGATCTCTTGCGGAGATTGCGTCAGTCAATTCATAGAGCGAGCGTTGCTTGGCGGCCAGCACCATGGTTTCGACGTCGCCCAGCGTGATGTGGTTCTTGGCGCCGACGTAGAGCATGAGCTTCTCCAGTTCATTGGAGATCATCATCATGTCGCCGCCGAGCGCGTCGACCAGCTCGCGGGCGCCGTCTGGGTCAATCTTCACGGGTATCGCGCGGGTGGCACAGAATTCGGCGATCCAGCGCACCGCTTCGCCTTCCTCCACGCGCGCCAGCTCAACGATGCCGCAGTACGGGCCCATGGTTTCGCGGATGCGCTGATAGCGTTCTTTGTCCTGCATCTCCATGCGACGGATGTCGGCGGGAATGCTGATATGGTCGGCCACGAAAACGATGAGCGCGTCGGGATTCGGGCTCTTACAATAGTCCTCGATGGCGGCGAGCTTTTCTTCGTTGGACCCGCGGCCAAAAAGATTCTTCACCCCACGTACGAAAAATACCTGAAACGGCGCCATCAGCGAGGGCGTGCGGGCACGGTCGAGAACTTCGGCAAGATCGTTCTCTGCGAGGTCGAATTCGAATAGACCAAAGTCACGCAGATCGGCCGGAACAAGGTGCTCGAGGATTGCGTCGCGGAATCGTTTGCGAAAGAAAGCCTCATCGCCAACGAACACGTAAGCGGGACGCAGCTTGCGCGATTCCAGTTCGGTGACGAACCGCTCCGCCTGGGCGAACGCCCGCATCAGAAATCCTCCGTCGTCAGGAAAAGCTTCGCTATAGACTCTAGCATCTAGAAGCCCTCCAGAATGTTAGAGACCAGGGTACGTGCAAAATCCTGGGAGAGCCGCCGGTAGGCCGGAGAATTTTCCTCAAAAAAACTGGCCAGGTCCTGCGAAACTTCATACTGCTCGCGAAACAAATAGGAAGGATTCTGGTAGAGCACTTTGCCCTGCCGGTCTGTGAGCGAAACTTTCATACTCACCACCACTAAAACACTGGCGGCTTGGCCGGTTGCGGAGTTGTAGGTAAGGGGCGACGCGGAGGTGGAAATCACAGTGCCGCGCAGGGTGGCGTCGGCTGCTTCACCAGGTTCATTCAGGATGTGATAGTGCGTGCGAGTGGTGAATTCGCGCACCACGGATGCCGTAAGCATCTGTTCGATCCGATATGTAGTGGTGACATTCGTGAAAGCGGGAACCGCGATTGTCTTAACATTTTCCGGAAGCTGCACCGCGCTTCCGGCGGTGTGGTATCCGCAACCAGAGCCGGCTGCCAGCACCGCCAGGCATACCGCGCACCACCATCTCATTGGATCTTCCCAACCGGTCGGGTTGCGATCATGCTCTCGGCACATTCCACCGCGGTGATGGCAGCGACTCTCAAATTGTCCACGGCAGCCCAGAGCCAGATTCCGTTGGGACGCGATGGTTCGGACTTCAGAGAAACCATCACGTTAGGCTGACCCGCCGTATTCACGTTGCTGGGGTGCGAATCGTCTTCGGATCCAGCCAGCGTCACGTGATCTCCGGCCAGGGCTTGTGACAATTTTTCCTGATTGACTGGCTGCTCCATTTCCAAAAAGACGCTCAATGCGTGTCCATGAAACACTGGCGGCTGAAGCACCAGCAGCGCCGGCTGGAGCGCATCCGCTCCCGCAAGTTTCTGATAGTGGCGGCGAACCCGTGCCTCGAGCGAATCCAGCGACAACTTCGAGTTCTGTCCATAGCGCGCGAGCATATTGAACGCTACTTGCGTATCGAACACATCCTTGGGCAATGTTTGGAAGGACAATAGATTGACGGTTTGTTGATGCAACTCGTCCATGCCCTTCTGCCCTTGTTCGGAAGCTGGTTCGAAAACCGTCACCGCAGCGCCGCGAACCGCGCTTGCTTGGCGCGCGCGCAGCAGGAGCAACGCGATAGCCACAGCCGCGGGATGGGGCACAACGCACGGAGCTGGCTGCAGTGCCGGTTGCCACTTCTGTCCGCGCTCGCGCTCCACCCAGAGAGAACGCACATCGGCACCCGCTTCCTCTTCGAGGGCGCCTGAAAGATCAATAATCGCACTGCCGGCATCGTGTGCGCGCTTCCAGTTCTGGCGCGTGGTTTCGGCGTCGGCGGCAAAGAAAGTGAAATCCATGCTGGTGAATTGCTCGGTGCGCACACTCTGGATAAAGTTGATCTCGTCGCCTGTGGCTTCGAGCTGTCCGATCGACTCGTCATCGTCGAGCAGGCGCACATCAATCGCGGGAAAGTTGCGCTCGTTGAGCATCTCTGCGACTTCCTTCCCTTTGAGCGTGCCGGCACCCACAATGGCAGTGCGATAAAGCTGCCCGCGTGCGGAGGAAGCAAAGGACGACACTATTTTCGACGGACTACTCATGAAGTCTGAGAAGCCTCCTTGTAAGGCGGTGGCGGAGGCTGGCTCCGGCGACGAAGCATCCACTGTAAACGCCAGAATACCCCGGAGAACGTATAGAGCAGCGCGACCGCGAAGAGCACCGGCTTGGAGAAGAACCAAATTCCGGCAAATAGTGCGCCAAAGAGAATGATCAGGCGAAACGGGTGACGAGAGCTGAAATCAATGTCTTTGAAACTATAGAACCGCCAGGTACTCACCATCAGGTAGCCCACAGCGGCGACCATCGCGAGCCAAGTGATCGCCGTGTACCAGGAGTCGAGAGGAAACCCTGACTGAAAATGAACCACGGCGGCAATCACTCCTGCGCCCGCCGGAATGGGCATGCCAACAAAATATTTCTTCCCGGGCCGTCCCGGATTGGAAGGTTGCGCGTTTGTCGTGATGTTGAATCTGGCCAGCCGGCTGGCGCCAGCCATCAGAAAAAGGAAGCTGGCAATCGCCCCCAGCTGGGTCAACTTAATGTTCCACTCCGTAAGCGCTACCGGCGGCATCAGATGAAATCCCCACGTCCAAGCCAGCATCGCTGGAGCCACACCAAACGTGATCACGTCGGCCAGGGAGTCCAGTTCCTTGCCGAAGTCGCTGCTCGTGCCCGTCATTCGGGCGACTCGCCCATCCAGCCCGTCGAACAGCACGGCGAACCCAATCGCTTTGGCGGCATTATCCAAATGCCAGGAGTTTAAGGCGCTGGCGTGAACAACTTCGAGGATGGCATAGAAGCCGGCTGCCATATTCCCCGTCGTGAACAGCGAGGGGAGAATGTACATCCCCTTGCTCATTCGGCGCCGACCACCCGGCGGACGTTTTGGAATGGGAAGGTCCATCAGCGTACCCCGTCGTCCGTAGAATGACGTCCTGCACTTGCCAGTTCGCCCTGAGGCTGCAGGTAGGCCAGGATGCTTGCCCCGCCGCGAACCCGGTCGCCCACCTTCACCTGCAAGCTGGCCGTCGAATCGAGCAGTACATCTGTGCGCGAACCAAATTTGATCAGACCGACCCGTTGGCCGCGCTCGAGGCGGTCGCCAACTTTCGGATGGAAGACAATTCTGCGCGCCAGCAATCCGGCGATTTGCTTGAAGATGACCGTTTGGCCGTTCCCTTCCACGCGGACGATGTTCTGCTCGTTCTCCTCGGCCGAAGCTTCATTCATCGCGTTCAGAAATTTTCCCCGCTGATACCGCACCTGGCGCACGATTCCAGCGATCGGCGAACGGTTCACATGCACATCAAAGACGTTCAGGAAGATGCTGATGCGCGTCTTTTTCTCTCCCGCAACCGTCAGCCATGAGACGTCCGTGACCTTTCCGTCCGCGGGCGAAACTATGGCGCCCGGCGAGTCTGGAATCGCACGTTCCGGATCGCGAAAGAACCAAAGGAAAAACAACGCGAGCAACAACGGCACCACAGCCCAGGCTGGGCCCGCGAACCACCCCACGAGGATGCCGGCGACCACTAAGCCGAGAGCGTAAAAGTAGCCGTCACGAACCATGAGAGTAAATCCAATTATAGAGCAGGGACGAGCGAGTAGGTCTTAATTTGGCCGAGGCACAAGCAAAGAAAGGCGCTGATCAGCGCCCATGTGTAGACACAACATGTGTAGATACAGAACGTCCGTTGCAGTAGCAGCCGCTTCTTGGTGGCAAAAAACTTAGGCTACCTGAGCGCCATATTGCTGCCGATACTGCCGCTCAATCGATTGCATCTGGTCTTTGAGCCGCAGTTTAAGCTTCTTCAGCCGGACTTCCTCCAGCTTTTCATCTTCGCTGAGGTAACGCTTTTGGGTGAGAGAATCAAGACGGGTGGAATATTGCATATGCTCCTGAGCCAGCTTGCGAAACTCATCGTGATTGGTCAGCAGAGCGTCATTCGAAGTCAGCATCCAGGCGGACCTCCATTTGGGGATTTCTAGGCTCAAGCTACCACAGCCCCAAAACTGGTTCAATGCCATATTTTTGGTGCAGTCTCGTTATGAGAACCGCCTCACAGGCTTAAACGATAGACTATTGCGTCTTCTGAAGGATCGGAGTAGTAATCAACGCGCGACCCGGTTTCTCGAAATCCCATCTTCCGATACAGGGCGCGGGCGACGTAATTCGATTCGCGAACCTCAAGGAACATTCTCCGGCCATGGTTTGCGCGGGCAAGATCAATGAGTTCATTTATCAGGCGAGCTCCAATGCCGTGTCGACGCGACTCTTCTGCTACGACAATGTTCTCTAGCTCCCATTCTTGGTCAATTCCATGCGCCACCAGGAATGCCAAAATCCGGCCCGGCTCGCTTGAGGCTTTCTCAGACTGCATTTCGGACGACGTCTCAACCAGCAAGATAAGACGTCGGGAGGATTGAGGATCACTGCTTGCGAACAGGCTCTCGTACTGCTGCCGAGACCAATGAGCTGCGGCCGGGCTCTGATGTTCGAGCTCGATCATCCCGGGGATATCGGCGTGATTTGCCTGTCGAAGGCGCAAGCTAAGAACCGATTCTCTCAAGCATTTCGGCATCGGTGCGGCGAATGTAGTTCGCCTCCAACTGCTCAGGAGCTACCGTGTCACCGGCCAGAATCTTGCGCCAACCGAAGCGAGCGACGTCGGCGGCAGAAATCGGCGCCAGCCTTGAGACCGATAGCCCCGCGGCAATAGCGGCCTCGGCGAGAGCGGAATCTGGGGTCACCACTGTCCAGCCTGTCGCCCGGAAAAGGAATTCGCTCCTGGACAAGATGTGCTCTCTTAGCGTCG
>DATNKA010000782.1:0-6481 GCA_035603655.1 Candidatus Acidiferrales bacterium
CCGTATTGGCGGCCGAGCAGCAAGGATAAAGCTACCTTCTGAATCCCGCTGCTGCCCCATCCCCCGCCCCAGGGCACCGAGCCCGGTGCAATAATGATCAAGAGGAGTATCACGAATTGAGTTGCATGATATGTGAGGTTCGCAAGGAGAAACGCTTCTGTCCTGCGGTCCACGGACGGATTTGCCCGCAGTGTTGTGGCGAACAACGCGAGGTGACACTCGATTGCCCCAGCGACTGTCCGTATTTGCAGCAGTCGCGCGAACACGAGAAGCCGCGGTCGGCGGAGGAGTTTGATCAGGGAGCGTTGTTTCTGCAGGTGGAGATTTCGGATCAATTCACTTATGAACGCGAGCACCTTCTCATGGGCCTAAGCTATGCCCTGGTCAAAGCGGTTCGCGCCGACCGCAACCTGAACGATCGCGATCTGATTGCTGCGCTCTCTGCAATGTCGAACAGTTATGAACGGTTGGTGAACTCTGGCCTGCACTACGAACAGCCTCTGACCAGCACCGCGCAGCATGCCGCCGCGGCGCAGGTGGAAGAAATGGTGAAGCAGTACCGCGAGGCCGAGCAGAAACAGCTAGGTTACTCCAATCTGCGGGATTCCGACGTGCTCAAAGCTTTAGTGTTTTTGGTTCGGTTGGGGCATGGCCGAACCTCGGGACGGCCCAAGTCGCACGCTTTCATCGATTTCCTTTTCGCACAATTTCCCGAGAAGGAGACCGCCCTGGTCACCCCGCAGGAAGCGGGCAGCCGCATCATCGTGCCCTGATCCGTGGTTCAGGTTTTCAGCTTCCGCAGCCTTTGACCGAACGGTAGCGCAGCGCGCAATTCAAGAATTGTCTTGTCAAACACTCCGTGGCGCACCTCTGGCGCAATCTCTGCCAGAGGCTCGAGGACGAATCGCCGCTCGTGCATGGCGGGATGCGGAATCGTTACTTCGGGAGAATCCAAGACAGCGTCGCCGAAAAGCAAGATGTCGATATCGATGGTTCGCGGGCCTTTTTTCTGCACTCGCCGCCGGCCCATCGCTTCCTCGATGTTAAGAATCGAGGTCATGAGCTGTTGCGGAGTCTGGGGGGTTTCAAGCGCGACGGCACAATTCAGAAACCAGGGTTGTTGAGTAAACTCGACAGGCTCGGTTTCGTAGAACGACGACACAGCCGTCACCCGGCCGACCGCGCCGAGACGCTTTTGAGCGTCTCGCAGATTAGCTTCGCGGTCGCCGACATTTGAGCCAAGTGAAAGAAAGACTAGGGTTGGCATAGACTTAGCGTCCGATACCTTGGTTACTTTCGGAGAACTGGAGCTGATTCTAGAATTAAAGCATGCTGGAGTCCCTGTTGCTGAGTCGCGATGCCGAGGTGTTCCGGGTGTTACGCGCGACGCTCGAAAAACTGTCGATCGAAATCGAAGTCTGCCAGGAGGCGAAAAAAGCCAGCGACATTCTGATCTCGCAGAAGTTCGACGCCGTTATTGTAGATTGCGATGACATGCCTGGTGGAGTTGGGGTGCTGGAGGGTTTGCGCGCTACTCCCAGCAACAAGAACTCCGTAACCTTCGCCATTGTGAACGAGCGAACGAGCACCCAGGAAGCTTTCGGCATGGGGGTCAATTTCGTCCTGCACAAGCCGCTCTCGGTCTTGAATACGTCTCGCTGCTTCAACGCCGCGCTCAGCTTCATGTTGCGGGAGCGCCGCCGCTACTTCCGCCACCCTGTAAAGATGCCGGTCTGCCTGGTACTGGACGGCAAGGAAATAAAAGGGGAAAGCACGAATATTAGCGAGGGTGGAATTGCCCTGCTGCTGCACCAAGCACTTCCAAAAAATGCTACACCACGGCTGCAATTCACTCTGCCAGCAAGCGGCCCGGCCCTGGATGTGGACACAGAAGTCGCCTGGGCCGACCTGAAAGGATACGTAGGACTGCGTTTTCTGAACCTGCCCGCAAGCTCGCAGGAATTGCTCGAGGGCTGGCTCACAACCCAGATGGAGCGGCAAACTTCAGGCCCTAAAGACATACTGGCTGCCCCCACTCCCCCCGCCATCCAGTAGGCGGACGCCCGTCGCGCCTGCAACTCCGTCCTGCAGGTATTCAGTTGGTAATTTGCGCGCAAGCCCTGCCGTGGCAATCTGGAGAGATATCGGAGAGCCACTGCCATGCTTCCTACTACCTATCGAGTCGCCCGCATTCAGAAAACTCTGCGCTGGTTTGAGGCTGACATTCCCTTGCTGAACATGCGAGTAAAGGATCTATCGATCGAACGTCAGCGGTCCGCACGTCAATTTGCCTCGGCGCTTATCGACCAGACGCGCGCGGAGTTGCAACGACTGCTCGACGAACAGCCAGAGCGCATTGCCGAAAGCGGCGAAGTCCCTTGCGAGCCCGCGGACTAAGTCAGTTGCGTGACTACACTCTCTCAATTCAGACAGTAGATCCAGCAACGGCCTGTGAGCTGTAAGGACTGGCGGGGTTGTGAGCTTCGTCGGGGAGGGTGACTTCTTGCCACAAAGTCTGGTCGCGGAGAATGCGGGAAACCAGAGCGGTGTGCATGGCATGGCCGGCGCGATCCGCCACGATCCTGCCTAAAATCGGCTTGCCCAGCAGCGCGAGATCGCCGACCAGATCCAGAACCTTGTGACGTACGAACTCGTCGGAGAAGCGGAGTGGGCCGTTTTCCACTCCGTCGCGAGTGAGCACGATACAGTTGTCGCGCGACGCTCCCCGGATCAGCCCCATATTCCGCATGGCTTTCTCGTCCTCGCGCGAGCCGAAGGTGCGGGCTGCGGCGATATTGCGCAGGTAGCTGCCATTCGAGAGCTCGACCTGAAAAGTCTCTTTGCCGATGAGCGGATGAGGAAAATTGATTGAGTAAGACACGGAGTAACTGTCGGCGGGATAGACGGAGATGAACTTATTGCCTTCGCGCATTTCAACTTCGCGAAGGATTTTCATGTAACGTCGCGGACGTCTCTGCTTGCGAATGCCGGCCTTCTGGATCAGCTCCACAAAGGGTAGAGCGCTGCCATCGAGGATGGGCAGCTCCAGGTTGTCCAATTCCACAATGGCGTTATCCACGCCAAGTCCGGTGAACGCCGAGAGCAAATGCTCGGTGGTGGAGATGAGGACGCCCTTCTTCATCAGGCTGGTGGCATAGCTGACGCGGGCCACGTTGCGGCTGTTGGCCTCAATCTCGAAGCCTTCTAGGTCGGTCCGACGAAATACGATTCCCGTTCCGGGTGAGGCAGGAAGTATTTGCAGACAGACGGGCGCACCGCTATGCAGCCCAATGCCACTGCAAGCCACGGATGAGCGGAGTGTCTGCTCCTGGATCAAGCTCGTTCGATTATGTCCCAGTAAATGAATAGATTACAACCCGAGCGGTGGATGTGACTGTGGTAAAAAAGCCACAGTGCGTGGCTTTGCCCAAAAAAGGTAACTAGACGATGAATTGTTGGGCAGTACGGGGAATTATGGAGCAGAATCGGCTACCTTTTGTTCGGCTGCGAAAAGGTTGACCAAACCAGCCATAAAGTTGCTCAACCGTTGGAGGGTTGGAATAACAGGCTGGAGTTTCCCCCGCCAACATTTCTGGAAGATATCTGCGGGGTGGCGGGTCCGTCGTATTTTGATTGCAGCACCGAGCAAGGGCAGTTCGGTACCAGCCATCAAAGGTTTATGCTTCACGCCGGAATTGGCTGTTACTAAGTCAGCCTATCAATTTTTTGAAGCATCGACTCGTAAGATTTTTGGTTGTCTTCGATGGCTTGCTTCTTGGCGGCCTGTACAGCCCCCAAAGATGCTGGACGAGCCGCAACGGCGGCAAGATTGGCTCGTATATCTTGTAAGTCGGCCACCATCAGACGAAGAACTTCTTGCACAGCTTTCATATGGACCTCCAGCCTAAGTCGCCGAATTATACCGCCAAGGGATTATTGGGCAGACTTGGGAGTTCTTGGGCAAGAGGGTGTCATTCGGCAAAGCCACCGTGCGTGGCTTGGATCGGACGGGGACCAGTTTGATCAAGCTAGCTGCCGGTTGGTAAATGCCGCCGGTTAAGCAATCTACTGCCGGAATATGATCGATTCGGAGGCGTCCACGCAAGCCCCCTAGTGTTTGCCTGGAGTTTTGTTTGGATTGTAGCCTGAATTAGGGTCGAACATTGCCTGGTTAAAATCCTGACTGTAGCTGGCGGAAGTTATGAAGCGCTCGGTTTGCATATCGCCGTTGAAGTAGCGCGTGAATCCGAACGGAGTCATTACTCCCTGAACCAGGCGGTATCCGTCGTAGGTTTCCTCTTCCACGTCGCGTTCTTTGTCCGCTGGATCGCGCCAGGAATAACTCTTCTTGATAGGCAGATGAGTATCGATGTCAAAGTAGACGCTCACCGACTCATTCTTCGAATTGATCAGAGTGACGCGCTGTGCGGCGAGACTGCCAGCCAGAGCGTTGCCATCGAAGAAAAGAGCGACCGCAGGATCGTTCACCCAGGAACGCAAGATCGTTTCCAGAGAGAATTTGTGACGCCGGAGATAGTCTTCGAGATCCTTTTTCTCCACCGCGCGCGGCCCCTTGTAGGTGACTTCGTAACCTTTATCGCCGCTGTAGATGTAGGCGATGTCCCGCTGCGGGGTGAGCTCGATCCGTTCCTTATCGGGAAATTCGAGAAATCGCCAGAAGAAAACGCCATTGCTGGTCGGGCGTCCATGATAAAAGCTGTAAACCCGGCCCTGCTCCTGCATCTCGTGAACGTTCAAATAGGCCTGTCCGCCCAGCGCCTGGATGGCCTGTTCCAAAAGTTCACGCGCCTTGTGGGCATTTTCCTGATCTGGAGGGATCGAGGAATCCTTTGCCGGGGGAGAAGTTGCAGGTGCAGAAGGTGAAGGAGCTTGCGCCGCCTGCGCCGCAACCTGAGTCGTGAAGCAGACGGAGGCAGCCGTCAGAACTGCCAGAGTAACGATGAGTAACGGATATTTCATTCAGCCGATTAGTTTAGTGAAGTCCGGAAATAAGAATTGTAGCTGCTTGCGGCAGTGCTTGTGTGGCGCGGCACTCCCTTCGACAAACTCAGGGCATGCTTGCCCGCGAGCCTTTAATATGCTGCATGCAAGCGGGCAGGAGTGCCCACTCCACACACGCGGGCGTACTTCTCTCGCTTCTCCTTGGATGCAGAAAAAACCGCAGGCGTCACAATCGAGCGAAGTTACCGTTGGCAGTTAGCCTGCCAGCACGGCTCCGCCATTCACGTTGAAAACCTCGCCGGTGATGAAGCTTGCGTACTCGGTGCAGAGAAACAAGACCGGTCCGGCGATTTCTTCCGGCTTGCCTACGCGTCCCATGGGAATGGTGCGCCGAATCTCGTCCCCGCTGCGCGGATCATCTATCGCCGGTTTGGACATATCCGTATCGACCCAACCGGGCGCAACCGAGTTTACATAGATTCCTGCCGAGGCGAGTTCGGTGGAGAGTCCCTTCACCATGCTAATCAGAGCGCCTTTCGTGGCGGAGTAGTCGCAATGAAAGGCCTCGCCGCGCTGGCCGCTGGTGGAACTGATGAGCACGATGTGACCGGCGGCCACGCCGTTTCGCGGCTGGGCCTTCATCTGAGCGACTGTATGTTTGACCAGGCCGAACACCGCGTCAAGGTTGACGGAGACGGTGGAGCGCCATTGCTCGTCCGCCATCTTGTCGATGGCTACGTCCTCGACCGGCCAGACGCCGTGATTGGCGACAAGGATATCGATCCTGCCGAAATGCTTGGCAGCTTCGGTAACCACGACGCGAGCCGAATCCGGATTGTTTAGGCTGCTGCTGATGGCGTGGCAGCTGGCCTCGCCACATTCTTTGGCCAGAGCTTCAGCTTGTGAACGCGCCTTCTGATAGCTGAATACGACCTTCGCGCCAGCCGCGGTAAAAAGCCGAACCGTAGCCGCGCCGATGCCACGGGAACCGCCGGTGATTAAAGCGACTTTATTGGAGAGAGAAAGGGAAACGGGCATGGATAGTAGTTTCCAGTTTCTTGCTTCCAGTTGCAAGTCGGGCAGATGGGGAAGAGACCGAGGACGGAACTCATCTCATAAGCACGCAGGTGGGCATCACTTGTGAACTGGAGAAGCCATCCGGACTGATCTGCGATACGATCACGATGTCGCTTCACTTTGGCAAAGCAAAGGTTAGGAGAAATCACGTGAACCAGCGGTGGGGAGATCCTGCGGTGCAAGAGCCCAGCATGATCACGCAGCTGTCCATGAACCGGCGTCTTGGTCAACCATTTTTCTTCCTCCTGTCCGTATTGTTAGTGTGGAGTAGCTGGCTTGCCACAGCAAAGGCACAAGAACAAACGTAAGCGTACGGTCTGACCATCTGGAAAATGGATTAAAAACAGGAGATGCTCCGAGTCGGGACAGGTGTAATCGTGTCCGCGAGGAGATAGATGGAGAGTTTCAGAACGGAAGCGGTGGGCACAGTGTCGGCGAGTGG
>DATNKA010000783.1:0-6677 GCA_035603655.1 Candidatus Acidiferrales bacterium
CTACCTCTTCCCCTGTAATTTTGGTTCAGGTGCCGCAAGTACCTCCCGTTTTCCCCGGGCAGACATCGGACCTTAAGCTTTTGCTCGCCACGCCAACCGGGGCGGGCAATTTGGACGTCGTGTTTGAGTGCACCACGGTGACGGATTCGAGCGGCACGGTGGCGCAAGCTTCAGACCTTGGCATCAACTGCGCTTCGATTCCATCTCCGGTCCTTCTAACCAGCACTCCGCAGCAGGTCACGATTACGATTGCCACGACCGGGCCGGCTACGGGCACCATCGCCTCCGGTGTGGCGCGAGGGAATTGGCTGCCCGCAGTCTGGCTTCCGCTGGGGGCCTTGGTTCTTTTTGGAGCGGGGCGGCGCAAGCCACGATTGCATCGCGGGAACCTAGCTCCATGCCTTGCGGGTGGCGTTTTGACAATGCTGCTGTTGTTGTGTGCCTCTTGCGGTGGTGGATTTACCGCACCTGTAGTCACGGCCATGCCTACACCCTCAGGGCAATATCAGCTGACGGTCGTGAGCCAGCCCGCCCCCGGGCAATCGACTACTGGCTTTGTCCAGACATCACTGATCGTGCCGCTTTCGGTAAGCCACACGCCATAGCGTCGCTTGGGATACTTACACTTCCGGATACGCCCTCACCGGTATCAGGGCACGTCTGGATTAGCAACAGGGAGAGAACCATGCTCAAACGTCCTCTTACGATTGCCATATTCGCATGTCTTTTTTTCGTGTCGATCAGTGCGTCAGCGCAGAGCAATTGCGGGACCAAGCTTTACTGCCTGATTCCAACTGCTCTGCACACTACTTCCTCAAACTTTAATTTCTTCAATGACGCTTTTGGCACGCAGATTGGCCAGCTGCCGCTGGCATCTCCCGCATCTGGCTTCATTTACGGCTTCGACAAATCAGGGGTTTACACTTCCTCCTCAGAAAGCTTCGGGCCGTTGCTTGCCGAAAGATCGGAAACCATCGGACGGCACAAGCTGTACCTTGCGTTCACCTATCAGAGGTTCGCTTTCGACGAAATCGACGGCAATGACATCAAGAAGATCCCCATACTGTTCGACTACCCTCAGGCCCCACCTGCGCAAGTCGTAACCATCACCCAGAACCGTGTGGACAGGAACATCGAACAGTACGTGGCGTTCGCCACATTTGGTCTTGCCAGCCGAGTGGATGTATCTGTAGCCCTTCCCTTCGAGAGAGTATCGATGGGGATCACCTCGAGCGGCACCGAATACAGCACAACGAACAGTGCAACCGCATCCTTTAACGAATTCCTTGCGGGCTCTGCCAGCGGGATAGGAGATGTAGTGCTATCAGCCAAAGGTACTTTGATCAAGGGGGAGAAGCTGGGTATGGCAATTGGGGCCGAACTTAGGTTTCCATCGGGGGACGAGCGCAACTTCCTGGGGTCTGGAGCTTTGGGCGTTAAGCCTTACCTGGTGTTGTCGCGCCGCGGGAGAGTTGCCCCGCACGTGAATGTAGGGTACCAGTGGAATGCCGACTCTGTCCTCGCCGCCGACGAAAACGGCAACCAACATTTGCCCGGCTATTTTGGCTATGTTGCAGGAGCAGACATAGGACTGTCGAAGCGGCTTACGGTTGTGGCTGATCTGGTCGGTGAACATTTCTTTGACGCTCCGCAGATTTCAAGGCCCGAAACTGTTTCGGCCACCGTGAATAACCAGTCGACCGTGTTCGCTAGTGTTGTACGCGTGAATGGTTCCTACGAGGTTAACAATTTGAGTGTGGGCCTAAAGGTGAACCCAGTCGGCCACCTGCTGGTGTCGGCAAACGCGCTGGTAAAGCTAGACGAAGGCGGTGTCAGGGCACGCGTGGTTCCGCTGGTGGGGCTCTCCTACTCATTCTGAAGCTCCGCAACAAAGTTTTCGCGCCGGACCTCAAGGCTCGCTCCCCATGCTTCGTCGACCTCATGGCAATGCGACGGCTGATCGCGGTCAGGATGCTTCGCACGCGCACCAATCGCCTCAACTTCACCTGCGTTCCTAAGGCGCTACCGCGAAGAAGAACTTCGAGCTTCGTCCGGGAACCAGGGCCAAGGCCCTGCGCCCCTCGCTTCATCAGCGTTTTGCTATTTATCTCTGACGACGAACTGAGACTCCGTCTTGATGCCAATTCTGCCGCCTGAGAAGTTGTGCTGCGCGCAATGTAATCGTCAAGAACGAGAGCGGTTTGTGTTGGGCGCTGGCCGGTCGCCATCGGTCGGATGGTTGCCACGAGGCTCGGCGCAGCCCGTAATCTGGAGGTAATCAATCCGCAGGTTCCTCCTTGTTCTTGTTGCCCTTGCCTACGATCTTCTTGCCCAACCTCCCTATTCCCTTTGCGCTTCCCTTCCCGATCTTGGCCGCACCCTTTCCCGTACCGACTCCGACATCCCTGGCCGCGCCACCCGCCCCTTTGCCCAGATCAGCGCCAGCCTTGCCGGGGTGCAACGTAACGAGATTGCCGGCACCTTTTGCAGTGCCTTTGCCTAGGCTCTCAGCCCCCTTGCCAGCACCTTTGCCAATGTCCTCACCGCCCTTCCCGATCTCCTTGCCGGAGCCAGGCTCGACCTTTTGCTTCTCGCCCTTCGGCACCGATTGCGTTTGGGAGGTCTGCTGATCTTGAGGCGGATGCGGTGGTCGCGCTGATGCGGGCAGACTCAAAAAAACCAACCCGCACGCCGCCGCAAAAATCGACGTGAATTTAGCCCTAATTTTCATTTTGTCTCTCCTCTTAAATCACACCCATATAAACACTATGATGATGATAATGATGATGGCGGCAGGGAGACGATTCGCGAGGAGCCTATGATCTCTTGCAGCGGTGGGCTTGTCCCTAAAGCGCAACTACGGTAGTTACTGTATTGTCGTCGGCCGATGAAGGCGCTTGGCAATGAGCAGCAAAACGGTGTTGCGACGTCGTCGGGAGCACGGCGGCGATCGCCACGATTGAGTTCGTGCCAGGACCGCAGCGTGACCTGTCACCTATTTTGGATAAGCTCATTCCCCCCAGCCCCAACTCCGGTCATGAACAGACGTGGAATGATGGCAACGGAGACACTCGCATTCACAGGCGACCCTACTCGGGCCCTCGCTCACCGTACCCATTTTTGATGGCACACTCGTTCTAGCAATCTCAACTTTTCTTCCGGTCGAAGCGCGGAACCAAAGAGCCAAACAATGGCAAAGAAAAAATGGCGAAGTTGGTTGTGGGCGTACTCGTGGAAGCGGGTGTGGAGCGCATTTATGGAGTGGCCGGCGACTCGCTGAACAGAATCACGGATATCATCCGCACCGGTCGACGCGCTGCAGCGGGTCCACATAAGGCACGAGGAGGTCGGCGCGCTCGCCGCGGGCGCCGAAGCGCATCTCACGGGCAAATTGGCAGTTTGCGCCGGAAGTTGCGGACCCGGAAATGTGCATCTGATGTGCCCGTTTTTTCTTTCGACGACAATGAGGGGACTTAACCCGGATTGGCCACGGTTACCACGAGCAATGCAAATCGATTGCAGGAAGCCGGCTCGTTTTTTGCACTGCGACCTCAAGGGTCAGCTAGTGTCGAACTGCCGCCGTCTCGATGGTCGGAAATCCCAGTGCCTGTGTGATCCGGCGCAGGCCTGGTTCGTCTCGCATGTTATTGAAGGCGCGGTCGACTCCGACTTCCAGGACGAATTCGTCGTGTCGATCGTATGCGGCCTTAATGTACCTCATCGCTCCTTGCCTATCCCCAGCTCGTGCGCAGGTCTGCGCCAGCATATAGGGGGAAAGCTTTCCTTCCCGTAAGAGCTTTTCTTGTTCCCGGAGAATGCTCTCGAACATGCCTGGGGCTCCGCCGTTAGTAAATCCCTCTTCAGCGGCCGCGGTTACCCCCAACGCAGAGCTGTCGTGGGTCAGAACAGCCTCTCTTCTGCTCTCCTCCAGATACCCAAGGTAGTCGCCCATCTCCAGATAAATTCTTTTCAGATAGCGATGCGGAGATGTGAACTTAGGCTCCGCCTTTTCCACCTGCTGCAACAGACTAACGGCCTCTTGCCGCCGTCCCATTTGATCCAGGATCGCTGCTTTATCTGCCAGGATGGATCGGGAGCTCGGATCGAGCGCTTGGGCACGTTCGATCTCTACCAGCGCCGGCTGAAACCCCGCCATCTCCTGCAAAAAGGTCGAATACCAGTGATGGGCGGTAGCATTCTCCGGGCTCAATTCAATCGACCGCCGGAACTCACGGTCGGCTGTGGCTGCATCCCAGGCCCCCCAGAATGAGGAAAATGCCAGCGAGGCGTGGGCCTGCGAAGAACGGTCATCGAGTTCAACCGCTTTCCGGGCCGCTGCCAGGGCGCGTGGGAACGCCTCCCTGCCAGGCATATCTGTGTACTCACGCAGCAGGTTGTAGCAGTCCGCCAATCCGACATAGGCATCCGCGTATCCCGGATCATGCACAATTGCCTGCGTAAAGCGGTCCACGGCCTTTTGCAGATCGTCCGGTGTGCGCTTGTTCCAATAGAATCGACCCTGGAGATACAGGTCTCTGGCTTCCTGGTTTGCATGATGAAGCGTCGGGCTTACCCTCAGAGTGGAGGGAGTATTGCGGGCCTTGGCCGAGTGAAATCCCGACCGGAACGTCCAGATGACAAACAGCAATGTGAACACCGGCAGTAGATAAGCGAGCTTCCATGCTGGGAATCGAGTCGCCTGTGCGGGGGGCTGGCCGTCGCGGAAAAGAATAGCTTTGCTCCCCGTCGGCTCGCCCTTTTCTGATGCCGGAGGTGTGGCGCCCGCGGACGAGATCGCGCTGACTGCACTGGGCGCAATCGATATCGGGGCGATCCAGCGATACCCCCTGCGTTCTATGGTCTCAATAAAGATGGGGTTCTCCGCAGAATCGCCAATCGCATCGCGTAGACGCTTGATCGCGCTGCTGATTCCCCGGTCGAAGTCCACGAAAATGTCAGCCGGCCAGAGTTGCTGGCGGAAATCCTCCCGCGTCACAATTTCATTGGGCCGGTCCAGCAGAACTCTCAGGGTGCGGAATGGCAGATCCTGAATCCGCACTTTGGCTCCGCTTCTGCGCAGCTCCCCCGAGCGGAAATCGGCCTCAAACACACCGAAACGAACGACAGTCTGAAGTTCACTGGATACGTTCATGGAAAACACAACCGCCCTCGCAGGGTCGCTGTCAGTCTACTTGACGCCTAGCCGATCGGCTTTAGCACTTTCGTGCCATCTTTGCCAGACAAGAACTTTCTGTAAGGCACTGTAAAAAAACAACATATCTCGTCAACTCGACACCACCAACGCGTCGCCTCGAGAGCATTGACCACCGGAGCAGCTTTCAGCGAGAGTCCGGGCACGCATTTCGCTGCCACTCCAGGCAGCAGCGTCGCGCAAGCCCTAGGTGAGCAGGGTTGAGCCGAGGAGGTCAACATGAGTTTGCAATTCCGTAAGCCAGGCACGAAGTCGAAACCAACAGCCAGACCGACCCGGCTGACATCGGTGGTCATGAAGTTCAGCTTAGCCTTCTCAGTTCTCGCCGTTACTCTCGGCGTAAGCTCGCGCTTTGCGGCCAGCGTGCTAGGGGCTTCGGGCGACCGCGTCACCATTACCCGGCCAGTCGACGAAAACCGCACGGTACGGCTTGTCGGTAACACCCGCCCCGAGGCCAGTCCTGAGAACGACCGCGGTCTCCTGCCAGACAGCTTTGCCGTGGACCACATGCTGCTGCAGCTGAAGCGTCAGCCACAGGCGGAGCGGGAATTCACCCAGTACATCGATTCCCTCACCGATAAGACTTCACCCAACTTTCGCCAGTGGATGATGCCAGACGAGCAGGGCGAAAAATACGGGCTCGCGCAGCCAGACATCGATGCCGTCACCAACTGGTTGCAATCGCATGGCTTCAATGTGGGCTATGTCTATCCCAACCACATGGTCATCGACTTCTCCGGCACAGCTGGCCAAATCCGAGAAGCATTCCGCACCGAGATTCACCGGCTCGAAGTGAACGGCGAGCAACACTTCGCCAACATGAGCGATCCGCAAATTCCCGTCGCTCTGGCGCCAGCCATCGAGGGTGTGGTCTCGATGCACAATTTCAAGCCGCACCCGCATTATCAGATTGCCCCTGACTACACGTTCTCCGGCTGCAATTTTGGTGTCTGTCTCAACCTGGTGCCCGCAGACTTGCAGACCATCTACACGGTGTCGCCGTTGCTGACGGCAGGCATCAATGGCAAGGGAATGACCGTCGTCGCTGTGGAAGACAGCGATGCCTATGCCAATGACTGGACTGTTTACCAGAGCACTTTCGGTCTGAAATCCTACGGAGGCACCTTCACGACGGAGCATCCCAACACGTCGGGAAACTGCACCGATCCCGGCACCAACGGAGCTGACATTGAAGCGGATCTCGACGTCGAAATGATCACGGCGATCGCTCCCGCGGCGCATGTCGTCTTGGCCTCCTGCAAGGATGGCGGTTCGAACGCTACCGTCGGTGAATTGCTGGCGGTCGAGAACCTGTTGGCTGCCGGCAATCCGCCGCCCATCATCAGCATGAGCTATGGCGAGTGCGAAGTGAAGAGCGGCGCTGCCGCCAATGCGGCATTCAACTCGGCATTCCAATCCGCCGCGGCGGCGGGCGTTTCTGTATTCGTTTCTTCCGGCGATACCG